>URPI01000016.1 GCA_900549705.1 uncultured Eubacteriales bacterium | reverse complement strand
GTTAAAGGTCAGATAATCCCTGTAGCGAATCTGCCAGCGCTCCGGCAGAGTGTGCTCCGACCAGCGTCCGCCGCCGGTATTGGAGCGGATATAGCGGGCATCATAGTGTTTCCACTCCGGGGCGCTGTGGGGGGTGCTCCAAATCACCTGGGGGTCTGGGCGCACCAGAATATATTTCCCCCAGCGTTCCAGGCGCTCTCCATCGGAGGTGTCCAGCACCTCATAGTCTTTCCATTCATCGGAAATCCACATCATATTTGGTTTTTCCTCATTTCTTTCTTCTGTATCGTTAGAAAATTACATTGCCGCTGTCGCCATTCTGGCCAGGAAAATATTCTCCCGGAGCGGTGATTCCACCGTTAAAGATGCCGTCTCCCCCAATGCTGCCAGTGCCGTTGGTAGTGCCATCCGGGTAAATGATATTGCCATTATCCCCGCCCAGCAAATCGTCACCGGGCTGCGTCGGAAAATTGAAAATGGTGTCCTGGGTGTGCAGTGGGCAGGTCAGATAGGGACTCATGGTCAGGTTGTTTGCAAATCCGTTAAATCCGCTCCATGCCAAGGGGTTGCCATAGTTATCGACAAAATAGACATAGTTGTCGTTGCCATAGACACCGTCCAATCCAACCCGCAGGCCGGAGCGGATGCTCTCTACTTCACTTTGGGTCAGGCGAACCAAGGAGCGGCTTTCAATCACGGCATCCGGGGACTGGCGGCAATAATCGGTGGCAACGCCACCACCGGTCACGCAGTAATCTACCTGGACGTGCTTGTCACAGTATTCGGTGGGTACATCCTCGGGATAGCAGTTGACGGAAACCACCCGGTTGATGCCCCGGACATCGGCACTGCACGCAGCGGTTGCCAGCTTGCCGGAGTCCAGGCAGATGTTTACATTCTGGAAGGCATTGCCGTTATACAGGGCGGCATTGGGAAGTCCGTTGTGGATGGGCTGCATGACCATCTTCCACAACCGGCCTGCCGGGTTCTGATAGTTATTGGTCAGGTAAATCTGCTCTGGCTGATTGTAGCCGCACCAGACTGCTGCCGTGTAATATTTGGTGTAGCCTGCAAACCAGCGGTCACGGTTGCTGGAGGTTGTGCCGGTTTTGCCGGCAATGTTCTGGCCGGGAAAAACTGCCACCGTGCCAGTGCCGTTGTTGGCTGCATTATACAGGCAATAGTTCATATAATTGACTGCCTTCTCGCTGAGAATCTGCTGAGATTCCTGCTGATTGTCCAGCACAATCTTTCCGTCGCTGTCATAGACTTTGGTGTAGGTGCGCGCCGTGCGGATAACGCCGTTGTTGGCAAAGGTTGCATAGGCAGCAGTCACTTCCCGGACGGTAGAGCCAATAGTCAGTGCGCCCAGTGCCAAGGGAGCAATGGCAATATCAGACATTGGCGTGCCGTTGGAGGACACATAGCTGTCCACCAGATAATTCTGCTGGAAATTGTATTTAGCAAAGCTAAAGCCGGTATCCGCACCGATACGGTTAAGGGTATTGGCTGAAATTGCATTGATGGAAGACACAATGCCCTGAAAAATTGTCCGGGAATAGTTATAAACACGGCTGTCATTTTTGGGCCAAGCACCGCCGTCGTAGGTCAGCGGTAGGTCGGGGATGACCGTAGCCGGACTAAGGCCGCCCTTTTCAAAGGCGGGCGCATAGACAGACAGTGGCTTCTGGACGGATCCGGTTTGCAGCTTTGCCTGAGTTGCCTTGTTATAGGCGAAGAAGTCAGTCTTTTCGCCAACACCGCCGGCCAATGCAACAATATCGCCGGTGGCATTGTTGATGACTACAATGCCGGATTGCAGCTGCTGGGCACTTTTGGTGGTTGGAATATTGTTGAGATTGGTGTAAATCGCATCCACCTGATTCTGAACATCCATATCCAGGGTTGTGTAGATGTGGTAGCCACCCTTCTGGATTTTTTCCAGATAGTAGTTTTTAGATGCCTGATCCATGTCATCCCACTGGAAGCCATCCTGTAGTGCCATATCCGTTGCAACATCCAAAATAACTGTATCCACAAACCAACTGTAGACGTGCTGCGAGGCATTCTGGCTGACAGAGGTCTGACTGCCGCAGCGGGGGCAGAAATACAGATCCCCTTGCTTGGTGAAGGTAGCAACGGTTCCGCCGTAGCCGCAATGGTCGCAGGTTGCCCAGCGGTCAGCTTCATCAATGCCGTCCTTAAACACCAGAACCTGATTAAAGGCTGTGACATATTCCTCCTCCGTCAGATAGCCCTGATTCAGCATTTCGCTCAGAACGCTTTCCTGACGGTAGCGGTTACGCTGCTGACCATTGCGCATTTCGCCCTTGTACATATAGACACTGGTGGAGTATGGGTTGAACAGAGAGGGGTTATTGGTGATGCTGATAAGGCTGGCGCATTCGGCAACGGTCAAGCTTTGCAGTTCCTTGCCGAAATAGGCAGCAGCAGCGGACTTGACACCATAGCAGCCTTTGCCCAGATAAATACGATTCAGATATTCCTTCATGATAATATCTTTGTCGTATTCCTTTTCCAGCAGCTGCGCCCGGAAAATCTCCATCACCTTTCGCTGCACGGTGATGCTCTTTTCATCGGTGGTGTTTTTCACCAGCTGCTGGGTGATGGTGGAGCCGCCAAACTGGGAGTCACCGCCGAAAAACATATTGGCACAGGCTTTGACAGTGGTAATCCAGTCAACGCCCTGGTGCTCGTAAAAACGCTTGTCTTCAATGGCAACCGTGGCATCTACCAGCGCCTGAGGAATTTCATCCCAAGTAGCAGGTTGACGATCGGTGGTAGTGTAAATCTGCTGGAGCAGCTGAATATTGCCGTCACTGTCTACATAATGGACATAGGATGTTTTTTCAACATCGTAGTCCTCATAAGACCAGTTTTGTGCCTCCTTCAAGATGTCGTTCTGAAGGTATTCCGCCAGCGCCCCCATAAAAACGAGGCCGCTGATAACACCGATCAGCAGCACCGTTGCCGCAGCGCCCAGCGCAATTTTGAAGACGGAAAAAAGCGTGGAACCAGCTGTGTACACAAGCTTTATTGTCCAATGAGGATCCCACTCCTGCCGGATTTTCTTTCCCCGCCGATGATTCTGATTTTGACTTGCCATAGATAACCTCCGAAACTTCAGCACATTGGCCGAAGGAATTCGTACTGCAGTAAACAGTGCATACACGAATGCATGATGCTTTGTATTATAACATAATGATGCCCAAAACGAAAGACCTAATTTATGAATTATCCATTAAAATCAGGAAATAATGCTGATAAACACGCCAGCGTATTCTCAAAAAGTGTTTTCTGTCAGGTCTGTTGTTTATTTTAATGTAAGCCCCTTTTTCTGCAAAATCATTCTTTGTACAGTTTGTGCAATATTGACTATTGATTTTAAGGTGGCTACAGGTTAAAATACAGTCAAACAGTTCGGAGGTTCCCTATGGCAGACGAATATGGCTCTGATTTTATCACCATCACCGATGAGGATGGAAATGAATTTGAAGTAGAGGTACTCTCTACGGTGGAATATAACGGTGCGAGTTATATGGCAGTTATTCCCGCCGATGGTGAGGATGACCTTCGCCTCGAAGTGAGCATCCTCAAATCCGTGGAGGAGGATGGAGAGCCGTTGCTGTGTGCCATAGATGATGAGGCGGAGCTTCAGGCGGTGTATGACCTGGTTATGGATTCGCTTTACGACGAACAGTAAATTTCTTCCTGCTTGGTGCGAGTGCGTCCTTTTGGACCCACATTTTTTCAACGGGATGCTAGAATCTTCACGGCTGGATTGCAGACCTCCCGCCCACGCGCAGACGTGTGGTGGACGCTGGGAGCAGAGAACGTTGTGAGCGGCAACCCACCTGCCATTTCGTGCAGGTCATAATTGGATGTGCTACGGCTAAAGCGGGGTATGGCATGGGGGCTTCGGTTCCCATGCTTTTTTTACTTTTCAGCAGGCTATTCTTCGTAATGACAATTTATCAATTATTAACAAAATTGCTACTTGCAACACTGTTCAAAATCGATTATAATACTAGAGCGTGTTTTACATCCTGGAGAAGCGGACTCAAATACGCAACAAGGAACAATGAGAGGATATGATTTCATGAGTGCATCCAAAAAGAAGCAGCTTCATTCTGAAAGCACCGAGAAGCTGACCGAGCGTCAGATTCTTGAGCAGAAGGAAGCAAAAAAAGTAAAGCTCTACAGCATCGGCTTTGTGGTCGTGCTTGTTGCGCTGATTGCCGTTGCCGTTTGGGCAGGTGTCAGCCGTTCTGTGGAGGCCAGTGGTGTCCACGAGCGCAACACCATCGCCGCAACCGTGGGCGAGCATCAGCTGAGCAACGCAGAGCTGAACTATTACTACATCGACTACATCAATAACTATTCCAACAACTATGGCAGCTATCTGTCCCTGTTTGGCCTGAACACCTCCGAGGCGCTGGACAAGCAGATTTACAACCAGGAGACCGGTGAGACCTGGGCAGACAACTTCATGAAGCAGGCTGCCGAGTCCGCCAAGACCGTTTATGCCCTGTCCGATGCAGCAGAGGCCGAAGGCTTCACCCTGCCCGAAGACAGCCAGACCCAGGTTACCCTGCTGAAAAACAACCTGAACGCCTATGCCACCATGTATGGCTACTCCGATGCCGATGCATTCCTGAAGGCGCAGTACGGTAACGGCGCATCCGTGGAGAGCTATCTGGAATATTACAGCCGCAACCTGCTGGCAAGCGCTTACCAGGCTGCACACCAGGAAAGCCTGACTTACACCCAGGAGCAGATTCGTGAGGCTGACAGCAAGGATGCCGCCAAGTATTCCTCCTATAGCTACGCTCAGTACTACATCCCTGTGGCAAAGTATCTGCCTGAGGGCACCACTTCTGAGGATGGCACCACCACCTATACTGCCGCAGAGCGTACCGAAGCTGTGGCAGCTGCCAAGGAAGCCATTGCACCTTTGACTGAGGCCACTTCCCTGGACGAGCTGAATGCGGCCATTGCTGCCATGGACATCAACAAGGGCACCGAGGCTTCTGCTACCGTCTACACCAATCAGGCCAGCAGCGCAATCAACACCTATCTGAGCGGCTGGGTTACCGATAGCACCCGCAAGGCCGGTGATATTACCTGCGTGGAAGTTCCCAGCACCGTGAAGGACGAAAATGACAATGATTTGGAAACTGTCTCCGCTTTCTATGTGGTTCTGTACAACGGTGTGAATGACAATAATATTGAGATGGTCAATGTTCGCCATATTCTTGTCAGCTTCGATGGCGACAAGAACGAGGATGGTACCTACACCGATGGAGCAAAAGAAGCTACCCGCGAAAAGGCCGAGGACTTGCTGAATCAATGGAAGTCCGGCGATGCAACCGAGGAAAGCTTTGCCGAGCTGGCCAACGCCAACTCCACTGATACCGGTTCCAACACCAATGGCGGCCTGTACGAGGATGTCTATCCCGGCCAGATGGTTGATACATTCAACGACTGGTGCTTCGATACTGACCGCAAGGCTGGTGACACCGGCATCGTGGAAACCACCTATGGCTATCATGTGATGTATTTTGTCGGCACCTCTGGTCAGACTTACCGCGACTATCAGATTGAGAACGACCTGAGAACTGCTGATATGAACACCTGGTTCGATAACCTGGCTGAGAGCTACACCGTCACCATGGGCAATACCTCCTATATGCGCAAGGGCATCGTCCTGTCTGGTAAGTAAGTGAAATTCCAAAAAGGAGCTGCTTCGGCAGCTCCCTTTTTAATACCTCGCAATGTTGACTCACTCCCCTGCCCCCGCAGCATAGCAAAAAATAGCACCCCTGAACACGCGATTGCTCGGGGGTGTTATGCTTGACTGGTTGTTTGTCTATTGCTGCTCCAAATACTCTAAGGCTTTTTCTTTTTCTATGGTATATCCATCATAGAAAATTTTTTCCTGTGACGGTTTTATGCGCATCTTCATCTGACCGAAATCGCAGGTAGACACTGGAAAAAGGGTGCATGATTCGGCAATAGGTCATTCCGGCCATTTTATGACGATACTTTGCTGCTTTTGGACATATCAACAAACCAGGCCCACGCTTGTCGGAATCACGAAAGGCGAAATTTTCATCATTGCATAATTGAACGGTTAAATCATTCCACTGATATTTCTTGTGAAATTTCCATACGGAAAAAGCGCATCCTTCTTGGCTAAGTTCAATTGTTCGAGAAAAATATACAAGGTCACGAACGGAACAGATGCCCAGCAGGAAATCCAGCAGCACAATCCCCACGATAAAAAACGTGCTGCGTTCACCGGTCGCAAGAAAAATGACCTCTGCCACGATTATTACAGGCCAGATTGCAACGACGGAAATAATATCATCTTCACAGGGGCTTATTTTCATGTTGCCACCTCCAAAGCGGCTGCTTCACCATAGCAAAACAGCGGGGCGTTCTGCCCCGCTGAATCGGTTTTGGTGCTTAATAGTTGTTGCTCTTCATCATTCGTTTGCGGGCAATATTGATGGGTCCCTCTGTAAGCTTGTTAATCCAGGCAAGGGTCTTGCCGCAGCCATAGGCGGTGCAGGAGTCCGGGTCATCTGCCAGAATGCAGGGGATTCCCGTCCGTTCAATCAGCAGCTCCGTAAAGCCCCAAATCTGGCTGCATCCGCCGGTCATGGTAATTCCGGACTCAGAGATGTCACTGACCAGCTCCGGGCTGGTGCGTTCCAGCACCGCCAGAACCTCATCTGCAATCTGACGGGCAGGACGGCGCAGAACCTCATAAATCTCCGTGGAGGTCAGGGTCACTGTCTTTGGCATACCGGTTTTGGAATCTCGACCCTTGACATTCATGGTCATTTCTTCCTGGCGGGGGTAGACCTGTCCAATCTGAATCTTGACCTCCTCGGCGGTCACATCCCCAATGACAATGCCATATTGGCGGCGGACATAGCGGGCAATGGCATCGTCAAAGGAATCACCAGCGATTTTCAGGGAGGAGGAAACTGCAACGCCGTTCATACTCAGCACGGCAATATCCGTCGTGCCGCCGCCGATGTCAACGACCATGTGTCCTTTAGGGCCTTGCAAATCCAGTCCGGCACCCAATCCAGCTGCCAGCGGTTCTTCAATCAGGAACACTCTGCGCGCGCCAGCCTCAATGGCTGCGTTAATGACGCTGCGCTCCTCCACCTCGGTAACGCCACTGGGAACACTGATGACCACACGGGGTTTTGGCGTAAAGATGGATGCCTTCGTGGCGGTCTTGAACATTTCCTGAAGCATCCGCACGGTCATCTCGTGGTCAGAAATAACGCCTTCGCGCAGGGGGCGCATGGCAACCACGTTGCCAGGAGTACGGTTCAGCATATTCCGAGCTGCCGCGCCAACCTGCAAAATCTTGCCGGAGTTGCGGTCAAGTGCAACCACCGCAGGCTCTCGGACAACCAGACCCTTTCCGTCAGCATAAATCAGTACATTGGATGTGCCCAGGTCAACGCCCAGGTCATTAGAAAAAAACTGCATATCAATTCACCTTACTTGGATTTTTTGTGGTTTCGGGTCACTGCAACAGTGGCTCCGTGTACTTGGGCTGCACCCGATGTCAGCAGCACTCTAGCACACTCATTCATGGTAGAACCTGTTGTAAAGATATCGTCAATCAGCAGCACTATTTTGCCATTTAAATCGATATCCTTTTTCAATGCGAATGCACCCAGAATATTCGCCTTGCGCATAGCGGCAGAATCCAAACCAGACTGAGGCGGGGTATTTCTCACCTTTCGGAGGGTAGATACCGCAGGAACGCCCAACGTTTTTCCCAGCTGCTTGGCAAGAAGCTCACATTGGTCATAGCCCCTCTGGAAACGGCGCGCCCGACTGACGGGAACCCAGGTCAGCACATCCGGGTGAGCCATCTCTTGCTGCGTGAGCCTTTCAGCCAGCATCCTTGCGAATTTGGGAGCCAGAAATATGCCTCTGCGAAATTTGTAGCGCAGGATACTTTTGCGAACATCTCCTTCATAGTACCAGACAGCAGTGAAACTGTCAAGAAAGTGGATGTTGTTTTTTCCTTGCTTGTCCGGTATCAAACGTCCAAAAGGATAGACCGAGGCATCGCAGATACAGCGATGACATATATCTGTTTCCCCTTTGGACAAAAAGCAACGACACAGCATACATCGTTGAGGGTAGAGTAAATTGCTTACCCATGAAACCAGTCGTCTCACTGCACTTTCCCCTGTAGCCGAAGTTTCAACCCGGAATAGCGGCGGTTTTTCTTTGCATTCTCTGTCATGGAAACAATAGTGTCTTCCCTGCCGACAATAATCAGCAGTTCCTTTGCACGGGTGATGGCAGTATACAGCACGCTCCTGTTGAGTAGGTACGGCGACCCGCTCCAAGCAGCCAAAACCACCGCGCGATATTCGCTGCCCTGGCTTTTGTGCACGGTAATTGCATATGCCAGTTCTAACTCACCTAACTGTGTAAAATCGTAGTCCGCCTCTTTGTCGTCAAATTGGACGGTCAAAAATTCTTGCTGTAGGTCAATTCCCTTAATAATGCCGACATCACCGTTAAAAATACCGGCTCCAGCAGCACCGCTGTCACATTTTTTCCACATGATGTCGTAATTATTTCTGATTTGCATCACACGGTCACCTTCCCGAAAGGCAATCTCACCATATGTCTTCTCCTTCTTTTGTGGAGCGGGCGGATTCAGGGAGGCTTGCAGCAGCTTATTCAGCGCCGCTGTACCGGTTCCACCCTTCCGCGTGGGGGACAGCACCTGGATTTCTGACGACTGAATGCCCATTCTCTGAGGAAGCCGTGTGGTACATAAGTCACGGATGAGCTGTGTAACGCTTTCTTCACTGTTGCGCCGCATAAAGAAAAAATCGCTGGTGACTGTTTTCAGTTCCGGCAGTTCTCCTCGGTTGACCCGGTGAGCGTTCATCACAATCAGGCTTTGCTGCGCCTGACGGAAAATCTCTGTCAGATGAACTGTGGGCAGACATCCGCTGCGCAGCATATCACTGAACGGGAATCCCGGTCCCACCGGTGGAAGCTGATCAGGGTCACCCACAAGAATCAGCCGCTTTCCTTTTGGAATTGCCTTCAGAAGACTGGACATCAAAAGGACATCCACCATGGACATTTCATCCACCACCACTGCGTCGCATTTCAGCGGATTGCTGTCATCCCGTGCAAAGACCATTTTCCCTGTGGCTGGATCAATGCCGGATTCCAGCAATCGGTGAATTGTTGATGCCTCCTCCCCGGTCACCTCACTGAGCCGCTTCGCAGCACGCCCTGTGGGCGCGGCCAGCAGGCAGTTGAGTTTGAGACTGCGCAGCAAATTCAAAATACCTCGCAGCACCGTGGTTTTACCGGTGCCAGGGCCGCCGGTAATCAGCAGAAGTCCACAGGAAGCCGCTTCCCGGATGGCCTGCTCCTGCTGCTGGGAATAGCTCAGCCCGCTTTCCTCTGCGGCTGTATGAATGCGCACATCCAAATTCTGCTCTGTCGGGAATGAGGCCGCAGACAACTCTTTGAGGCGGGCAGTACAATATGTTTCGGCGCTGTAAAGCTGGGGAAGATAAATCACTTTGATATCGGAAAGCACATCTGTCACCACGCGCTCCCCTTCTACGGCTCTTGCAAGAACACGGGCAACAGTTTCTGCGTCAATGGACAATAGCTGTGCCGTTGCCGCTATCAGCTTTTGCTCTGGAAGAAAGCTGTGCCCTACGCTGAGGTTGTATGTAAGCTCAAACAGGATGCCTGCCTCTACTCGCCGCGGGTCATCCCCGGCAATCCCAAGGTCGATAGCAAAACGGTCTACCGCGCTGAACGCAGCATCCAAGCCATCCTCCATCAATAAATAGGGGTCATCATACAGCAAGTCCATGGTCTTGTCTCCGTAGACCTTGTAGGTGCGCACCGCAAGCTCTGCCGGAAGATGATGCACTGCAAAGAATTCAATCAGCTGGCGCATTCCCACTTGCAGGCGGAATTCTGCGCCAATCTGCCGCGCACGCTGCAAAGAAATCCCTGCAACCTCAGAAAGTCGCTCCGGCTCCCGTTCCATTACAAGCAGGGTGTCTTCTCCGAAATGGTTGACAATTCGCGCGGCGCTTTTGGGGCCAATCCCCTTCACCACCCGGCTGGACAAATAAGCAAGTATCTCCGATGCGCTCTGTGGCATCATTCGATCGAGGAACTCTGCTTCAAATTGCTTCCCATAATTGGAATGCGTACTCCAACGGCCTGTTACCATCAGCTGCTCCCCCACCACGGGAAGCGGGATCGTCCCAACAACGGTGACATTCTCTCCGCCCCCAACATTCAGGCGCAGAACGGAGTATCCATTTTCATAATTTTGGTAAACCACGGCGCTGATTGTACCCTGAAGAATTTCCATTTCCTGATCAGTCAAAATACTTCCTACTTTCTGATTCACATGAATCCATTATAACAGTGTACGCTAGTTTCTTTTCCGTTTATCTTTATATTATACTATAACCGCATCCAGAAGGAAAGTCATTTCTTTTTTATTTTTTCATGAATGTGACGATTATTCCTATTGCATCCTTTGGCAAAATCGGTTATAATGTAGCATACATGATGGGGAAGGATGGCACATATGAAGGATTTGAATCTGCTGGTCTGGTTGACGCAGCTGGGCCTTTCCGTTGGAATCCCCTTGGCTGTCTTTATCGGCGGCGGTGCATGGCTCCATCACAGTTGTGGCTGGGGAAGATGGACGGTATGGGTTGGACTGGTGGTTGGCCTTTCCTCCGCTGTCAGCGGATTTCGCCAGTCCCTGCAAGCAATGGAGCGAATGTCCAAACGCCGCGACAAAAAAGAGCCGCCCCCTGTTTCCTTCAATAATCACCTGTAAGGGTACATCATTCATCCAATGGGAGGAAATCTATGGAGTCTCGTAAAATCGTATATCGGGAAACCGGAATCGTTGCCCTGGGTGTGGCTGCCTGCACCGGCGTGATGGTTCTTGTTTTTGCGCTAGGAGGATGGTATTCTCAAAGCGTCCTCTATGGTGCACTTCTCGGTGCTCTGCTCAGCATCGGAAACTTCTTTTTTATGGCGATGGGCACCTGCCTGGCTGCTGACAAGGCGGAATCCAAAGATGTAAAGGGCGGCACGGTGCTCATGCGCAGCTCTTATATTTTCCGACTCCTTGTATTATTCGTTTTACTGGTGGTTTGTGCCAAAAGCGGAATCTTCAACTTGATTGCGCTGGTGCTCCCACTGGTTTTTGTCCGTCCTGTACTGACGGTGGCAGAATTCTTCAGAAAGAAAGAGGGTTAATTGTCATGAGCATGAGTGTTGACGGTGCATTTATCTATTTTACCATTCCGATTTTCGGAGGAATTCCCATTACGCAGACGACGGTATCCCATCTAATTGTGACCATCTTCCTGTGCACTGTATGTATTGTACTGGGAAAACGGCTGACCAAGCGTCCCAACGGCGTGCAGGTCATGGTGGAAAAAGGTGTGATGATGGTACGCAACATGGTGGTTGAAACCATGGGAGAGCATAACGCCCACTGGACCCCCTTCGTTGCGACGATTTTCCTCAGCTCCATCTGTGGCTCTTTTATTGGCTTGACCGGCTTCCTGCGCTCTTCCACTGCGGATTTAAGCTGCACACTGGTGTGGGCACTGATGGTAACGGCAATTATTTGGTATCACAACATCAAAAATAATGGTTTCCTGGGATGGCTGAAGGGCTTTACCGAACCCATCGTAGTGATGACCCCCATGAATGTAATTTCCGAGATTGCACAGCCTGTCTCCATGGCGTTCCGTCATTTTGGCAACATTGCCGGCGGTGGCGTTATTACGACCTTGATTTACACCTCCCTGAGCCTTGCCTCTGCGGCGGTTTTGAACCTGATTTCCGCCAATGGCCCGGTGGCATCTATTGTGTTGCTGGTTGTTGGTGCCGCACTGCTGGTTTGGCGCAAGAAGAAGCCCAGTGTAGCCAAGCTGATTTTTGGCATTCTCTGCACGGTTCTTGGCGTGTTTGGCCTATTGGAAGCATTTGACATTCTCTCCGGTGTGCCCGTCCTTGCTTACGGCATCCCCGCTGTGCTCAGTTGCTATTTTGACCTGTTCTCCGGTTTTGTCCAGGCCTATGTGTTCACGCTTCTCACTATGGTCTATATCTCCAATGCTCTGCCGGAGCCCCAGGCAGCCTAAAAACATGAACTTTTCGGCGTATGCGGCGAGAACCGTACATCCCGATTAGTATAGAAAAACGAAAAAAATTACCTAGGAGGAACTCATTATGGAATTAGCATCTGCAATCGCAATCGCCGGTAAAGCCATCGGTGCAGGACTTTGCATGGGTATCGGCGCTATCGGCCCCGGTGTCGGCGAAGGTACTGCTGTCGCTCACGCACTGGACGGTATGGCTCGTCAGCCTGAAGCTACCGGCAACCTGCGCAGCAATATGATTATGGGCTGCGCCATCGCTGAAACCACCGGTATCTACTCCCTGATTATCGCCTTCCTGATTCTGTTCCTGCTGTAATCCTTTCCATCACATCAGAAAGGAGCAACGCAAGTGTTTGAATCATTTTTGGGTGTCAATCCTTGGACTGCGCTGTTCATCCTGCTCAATACACTCACCATCTATTTTGTGGCTAAAAAGTTCTTGTTCGGTCCGGTGATGAAAATGATTACCGACCGTCAGCAGGAAATTGATAACCTGTATGCCGATGCCGGTCATGCCAAGGAGGAGGCGCAGAAGCTTCAGGAAAACTATCAAAAGAAGCTGAATGAAGCCTCTGCCACTGCCGACCAGATGCTCCAGCAGGCTGTCAGCCGCGCCCAAAGCCGGGAAGAAGAAATTCTCCGCAAGGCAAATGCCGATGCTGCCGCCATTATGACAAAGGCTTCCGCCGATATCACATTGGAGAAAAAGAAAGCAGTCAACGATGCCAAGAATGAAATTTCCGGCTTGGCACTGGCAATTGCCGGCAAGGTGGTTGAAAAGGAATTGAAGCCAGCAGACCAATCTGCTATGATTGACCGCTTCATTGAAGAATTGGGTGACCAGGTATGAGCCAGGCAGGAACTGTTTATGCCCAAGCGCTCTATGAGCTGGCAAAGGATAAGGGATTGGACGAAGTTATCCATTCCGAGCTGACGATGCTGGATGACTGTTTTGCCGAGAATCCGGACTATATCCGGCTGCTCCGCACACCCAACTTATCCAAGGAGGAACGCTGCCAAATTCTTGACCAGGGCTTTCGGGGAAAGATTCAGCCGTATCTGCTGAACTTCCTCAAGATTCTTGTCGAGAAGGACTATATTTATTTGCTGCCTGATTGCAGCCGTGCCTATACCCGGCTGTATCAGCAAGACCACAATATACTGAGTGTCACGGCGTACACCGCTGTGTCGCTTAGTAAGGTGCAGGAAAAAGCACTGACAGAGAAGCTCTCTGGCATTACGGGCAAGACAATTTTGCTGCGTAATCAGGTAAAGCCCGAAACCATCGGCGGTGTCATGCTGAGCTATGATGGGAAATGTCTGGATGACACGGTTTCCCATCGGCTCGATCGGATTCGGGATTTGCTGAAAAACACCGTACTCTGACGAGAAAGCAGGGACTGTATGGAACTTAGACCCGAAGAAATATCGAAAATTATCCGAAGTCAAATTGAAAATTACGAAAACAAGATGGAAACCTCTGAAACCGGCGTGGTTATTCTGGTAGGCGATGGCATTGCAAAGGCCTCCGGGTTGGATAACTGTATGGCCGGTGAACTGGTAGAATTTCCTGACGGTTCTTACGGCATGGCACAGAACCTGGAGGAAAACACCGTTTCCATCGTTATCCTTGGTTCTGACCAGGGCATCAAAGAGGGTGACGTTGTAAAGCGCACCGGTAAGGTTGTGTCCGTTCCGGTTGGTGCCAAGCTGATTGGACGTGTGGTCAATGCACTGGGTGAGCCTATTGACGGCAAGGGTGCAATCAAGGCTGATGATTACAAAGCAATTGAATCCCCTGCCCCTGGCATCATCGAGCGCCAGCACGTCAATCGTCCCCTTCAAACCGGCATCAAAGCCATCGACTCCATGATTCCCATTGGCCGCGGCCAGCGTGAGCTGATTATCGGTGACCGTCAGACCGGCAAGACCACCATTGCAACGGATACCATTCTGAACCAGAAGGGCAAGAATGTCATCTGCATTTACGTTGCTATCGGCCAGAAGCGGTCTACCGTTGCCCAGTTGGTTGAAAATCTGACCCGCAACGGCGCAATGGACTATACCATTGTTGTCTCTGCAACTGCATCCGAATTGGCTCCTATGCAGTATATTGCCCCCTACTCCGGCTGCACCATGGGTGAATATTTCATGCACCAGGGCAAGGATGTTCTGGTGATTTATGATGACCTGAGTAAGCACGCAGTGGCATACCGTGCCATTTCCCTGCTGATTCGCCGTCCGCCCGGACGTGAAGCCTACCCCGGTGATGTTTTCTATCTGCACTCCCGTCTCTTGGAGCGTGCCGCGCAGTTGGCCCCTGAATTGGGCGGCGGCAGCTTGACTGCCCTTCCCATCATTGAAACCCAGGCTGGTGACGTGTCTGCATACATTCCCACCAACGTCATCTCCATCACTGACGGCCAGATTTTCTTGGAAACCGAACTGTTTAACTCTGGCATTATGCCTGCTGTCAACCCCGGCATTTCTGTTTCCCGTGTTGGCGGTGACGCTCAGATTAAGGCAATGAAGAAAGTTTCCGGCTCCTTGAAGCTGCTGTATTCTCAGTATCGTGAGTTGCAGAGCTTTGCACAGTTTGGTTCTGATTTGGATGCTGATACCAAAGAGCGTCTGGCTCTAGGCGAGCGTATTGTGGCTGTGCTGAAGCAGAAGAACAACTCTCCCAAAGAAGTGGCGCAGCAGGTTTGCATCATCTACGCTGTTACCCACGGTTACCTCCACAGCATCCCCGTTGAAAAGGTTCCAGAGTTCGAGAAGCAGCTGGAGGAGCACATGGAGAATCACCATGTGGACGTGCTGGAAGCAATCCGTTCCACCGGGAAGCTGGAAAGCAACACCGAGGCAGCCCTGAAGGCCGCGCTGGACGAGCTGGTTAGTCAGTTCTCTCCTGTGTAAGGAGGTTTTGATATGGCTGGCGTATCCACCAAGGAAATCAAGAACCGCATCCGCAGCATGGAAAGCACCAAGCAGATTACCAAAGCAATGGAAATGGTGGCTGCTTCCAAACTTCGCCGTGCCCAGACGCAGGTTTTGTATTCCCGCCCCTATTTTGAAATTTTTCACCAGACCATTACCGATATTTCCCTGTCCAACCAGGATTTTTCCTCTGTGTACTTGCAGGAGCGCCCTGCATCCAAGATGGTTTATATCGTCATTGCCGGTGACCGCGGTCTTGCAGGCGGTTATAACAGCAACGTGTTCAAGCTGGTGCAGGAACGCATCAGCGGTAAAAATGCCGAGGTGCTTCCCATTGGCCGGAAGGCTGTAGACTATTTCCGCAGCAGTGGTGTTTCTGCTTTCACTGAAAACTATGCTGAGGCAGCTTCTGTGTCCATCGGCGACTGCTTCTCTATTGCAAGAGCGCTGTGTAAGGCTTATCAGGAGGGCATCTACAGCGAGATTTATGTGGCCTATACCAATTTTGAATCTATGCTGTCCCAGACCCCTTCCGCTATGAAGCTGCTTCCTTTGGAAAAGCCCACCGGCGATGTGCGCCCCAGTGACATTCTCTATGAACCCAGCGGTGAAGCGGTCTTTGATGCTATCATCCCAGAGTATCTTGGGGGACTTCTTTATGGCGCACTGTGCGAGTCCCGTGCCTCCGAGCAGGCCGCACGCCGAACAGCGATGGACAACGCTACCCAGAATGCAGAGGATATGATTGCAGACTTGAGCCTCAAGTTCAACCGCGCCCGTCAGGCTGCCATCACACAGGAAATTACCGAAATTGTGGCTGGTTCCTAAGAAAAATTTATTGCATTTTGCATTCTGCATTTTGCATTCTGCTCCCCCATTTTTCACAAAAAGGAGTTGAATCCAATGGCAAACAACAAAGGAACAGTCATCCAGGTAATGGGTCCTGTTCTTGATATTCGGTTTGCGGATGACCAGCTGCCCAGTCTGCTCAACGCAATCCACGTTAAAAACGGCGATACCGTCATTACCGCAGAAGTCGCCCAGCACATCGGCGACAATGTGGTGCGCTGTATTGCCATGTCCTCTACCGATGGCCTACAGCGAGGCACCGAGGCAATCGACACCGGTGCACCCATTTCCGTCCCGGTAGGTGATGCCTGTTTGGGACGTGTGTTCAACCTGCTGGGTGAACCCATTAACAACAAGCCCGCCCCGAAGGCGGAAGCGCACTGGCCCATTCACCGCCCTGCTCCCTCCTATGAGGAGCAGCAGCCCGCAACGGAAATTCTGGAAACCGGCATTAAGGTCATCGATTTGATTTGCCCCTATGCCAAAGGTGGCAAAATTGGCCTGTTCGGCGGCGCCGGTGTTGGTAAAACTGTTCTGATTCAGGAGCTGATTTACAACATCGCCACTGCGCACAACGGCTACTCTGTGTTCACCGGTGTTGGTGAGCGTACCCGTGAGGGCAACGACCTGTACAACGAAATGACCGAGTCTGGCGTTATTTCCAAGACTGCCATGGTCTTTGGTCAGATGAACGAGCCCCCCGGAGCCCGTATGCGTGTTGGTCTGTCCGGTTTGACCATGGCAGAGTACTTCCGTGATGTGAAGCATCAGGACGTGCTTTTGTTCATTGATAACATCTTCCGCTTTACTCAGGCCGGTTCAGAAGTTTCCGCCTTGCTGGGTCGTATGCCTTCTGCCGTTGGCTACCAGCCCACGCTGGCAACCGAAATGGGTGCCCTCCAGGAACGTATCACCTCCACGAAGGATGGATCTATCACCTCTGTGCAGGCGGTTTATGTCCCTGCTGATGACCTGACTGACCCTGCTCCTGCCACTACTTTCGCCCACCTGGATGCCACCACGGTTCTTGACCGTGGCATTGCCTCTCTGGGCATCTATCCTGCTGTTGACCCCCTGGACTCCACCTCCCGTATTCTCTCCCCTGAAATTCTGGGCCGGGAGCATTACGAGACCGCCCGTGCCGTTCAGAGCATCTTGCAGCGGTATAAGGAACTCCAGGATATCATCGCCATCATGGGCATGGATGAACTGAGCGAGGAGGACAAGCTGACGGTCAATCGTGCCCGTAAGGTGCAGCGGTTCCTGTCACAGCCTTTCCATGTCGCTGAGCAGTTCACCGGCTATCAAGGCAAGTACGTCCCCTTGAAAGAGACCATTCGTTCCTTCAAGGAAATCATTGAAGGAAAGCATGATGACATTCCTGAGTCCTACTTCCTGTTTGCTGGCTCCATCGATGAGGTGGTTGCCAAATACCGGGGCGGTGAGAAAGCATGACAAGCTTTCCCCTGAAAATCGTCACCCCGGACGGGCTGATTTTTGATGGAACTGCCGAGCAGCTCATTGTCCGCAGCTCTACCGGTGACGTTGCCATTCTGGCGGGTCATACGGATTACGTCACGTCCCTCGGTATGGGGCGTGCCGTAGTGGTCGCAGATGGCGTTCGCCGCACTGCCGCCTGTATTGGCGGAATGCTCAGCGTTGTCAAGGGGACTGTCACCTTGGTCCCCACCACCTTTGAATGGGCGGAAAAAATCGATGTAGCGCGTGCGGAAGTTGCTTACAAGCGGGCAGACGAGATGTTGAAAAACCCCAACGCCTCGGAAACCGATTTGAAGCTTGCAGAAGCAAAGCTGCGCCGCGCCCTGGTGCGGAAAAGCGCCGCCTCCCTGAAATAACACAAAGGCTGCCTCAGTCATGAACCGAGGCAGCCTTTTGCTATCCAGTTTTAGAAATTCACAGCATTTCTGCAATCCTTCTTGCGACATGAACGCCACTGGCGGAGGCGTGAGAAAGAGAATGGGTCACGCCGGAACCGTCGCCAATGACGTAAAGGCCCTTGTGATTGGTTTCCAGATTCTCGTCCAACTCCACTTCCATGTTGTAGAACTTGACCTCCACGCCATATAGCAAGGTATCGTCATTTGCCGTACCGGGGGCAATCTTATCCAACGCATAAATCATTTCAATGATGCCGTCCAAAATCCGCTTGGGCAGCACCAGGCTCAGGTCGCCTGGAGTCGCTGCCAAGGTGGGAGTGACCAAACCTTCCTCAATGCGCTTGACGGTGCTGCGTCTGCCACGAACCAAATCCCCAAACCGCTGGACAATCACGCCTCCGCCCAGCATATTGGAGAGACGCGCAATGCTCTCGCCGTATCCATTGCTGTCCTTGAACGGCTCAGAGAAATGCTTTGCCACCAGTAGCGCAAAGTTGGTGTTCTCTGTCTGACGGGCTGGGTCTTCATAGCTGTGGCCGTTGACGGTGATGATACCGTTGGTATTCTCGTTGACCACAATTCCGTGGGGATTCATGCAGAAGGTGCGAACGTTATCCTCAAATTTCTCGGTGCGGTAGACAATCTTACTCTCGTATAGCTCATCTGTCAGGTGGGAGAAAATTACTGCCGGGAGCTCCACACGAACGCCCAGGTCAACACGGTTGGAGCTGGTTCCGATTTTCAGGTCTCTGCAAACCTTTTCCATCCACTTGCTGCCGCTGCGTCCGACGGATGCAATCAAGTTGCGACAGGTATAGCGCTTCTGCCCTACCACCACATCATAGCCGTCACCCGCAACCTCGATGCTGGAAACCGGGGACTCAAAGAAAAAATCCACCTGCGTCTTCAATTCTTCGTACAGACGGCCCAGCACCACCAGATTGATGTCTGTGCCCAAATGGCGAACAGATGCATCAAGAAGCTTCAGTTTATTTTGCATACACTTCTTTTTCAGGTCGGTTCCTGTTGTGGAGTAGAGCTTTGTCCCTTCGCCGCCGTGGGTCATGTTAATTTCATCTACATAGCGCATCAGTTCAAGAGCCTGCTTGCGGCCAATGTGTTCATAAAGCGTTCCGCCAAAATCATTCGTGATGTTGTATTTCCCATCGGAAAATGCACCGGCACCGCCAAAGCCGCTCATAATAGAGCAGGTATGGCAGCCAATGCAGCTTTTGATTTTCACACCGTCAATGGGGCAGTGACGCTTTTCTAGTGCATAGCCAGCCTCAAAAATGGCCACTCGCAGCCCAGGACGCTGTTTTTTCAGCTCATAGGCAGCAAAAATTCCGCCGGGACCAGCACCCACAATAATTACATCATAATCCATGTTTTGTCCTCCATCATGGTCTTGGATAATGCCATTCTACCGCAAGAGGACACAGTTTTCAAGTCAAAATAGATTTTCTTTTCTGATTGTTCAGAAAAGATTTTCTAATTTTGTACGGCGTGGTGCATTACAGGACTATCCGTTTGGAGTGGAAGGAACTGGTATCCATTTCGCAGCCCCCATTGTATGATTTGCTCCACGGCATCTACACTGTAAGAATGAATGTCATGTTGAAGCACGACACTGTATTTATGCTGCTCCACTCCGTTTACCACATTTTTGAAAACCTGGTTGCTGCTGGTGGCCCCCCCAGCGTCCTCACTGTCTACGTTCCAGTCAAAATAGGAAAAGCCGCACGCCTCCACCGCCTTTGTTAGATACGTCATAATGCCCTTGCTCCTTCGGCTGACTGTATTGGAGCTTCCTCCCGGGAAGCGAAGCAACCAGGTCTGTTCTCCAGTGGCATTCTGAATGATTTGCTGCATCTGAAAAAGATCTTGAAAATACGCCTCTGGGTTTGCATATATCTGCTGGTATTTGTGGGAACAGGTGTGAATTCCGATGCTGTTCCCTTCATTTACAATCCGCTGCATCAGTTCGGGATATCCGGTATCCACCACGAAAAAAGTGGCATGGACATCGTATTTTTTCAGCACGTCCAGCAGCCGCCCGGTGTCCGGGCCTGGGCCATCATCAAACGTCAGATAAATGGTTTTCCCATTTGGATAAATGATGGTTGGAGGGGTACACGGAATCGTTGCAACCGTGCGTTCCGCAATGGCTTCATGCCCATCGCTGTCTGTGACGCGGTAGGTAAGATGGTAGGTGTTCGGCTGATAGCGTACAAACGGATGGTCAATGGACACCACAACCTGTGCGGACAAGTCCCCGTCCCGCATATCGGAGGCTGTATACCCCGGTTCCTGGAAAGCCTCTCCTAAGGGAATTGCCAGCTGATTGCTGCCAACCAAAGATATAGATGGGGGATAATCGTCAAACAGAGGGATTTTTCGTTCTACGGAAGCGAGATTTCCAGAGGAATCCATCACGGTATAGGTCACCTTCCCTGGCTCCTCAACGCGTTTTACCTGTGCAGTGATGTCACCGTCATAATTATCAAATGCGGAAAAGCCAGCCTCCTGATACTGTGGCGTAGGCTGCAAGTCAGGACTGTCCGGCACTAAGGTGATTGTTGGCTGCACGGTATCCACAACCTGCACAAGTCTGACTGCATCCGCCTCCATTCCCATCCATCGAACACAATAGTTAATGACATAACGACCCAGCTTTTCATCCGTGACTTGCCCCGTCGCAATCGCGTTTATGTCAATCTCGATTCCGTTGGTGAAAAAGTCGTCTCCGCGCAGCACAACGCGATACCCGGGGTCATGAAATTGCTCGCCGTATTCAACTTGGAGTTCTTTCCCGCCCAAAAGCTGCAATTCCAAGGCCATATGATGGGTTGCATATGCAATACAATAAGCTGCTGCACCAAAGAAAAGAAGACTAAGCAGAAGAATGCCACAGATAGGCCATGCCTTGCGTTTTGAATATCGGATATAATCATTCTCCATAAACGTACTTTTCCCCCTCATTTGTATCGTAACCCCTATGTTATGTTATTGCGCAAAATGAATATGGAAATGACGCTAGCGGATTAGTCCTCTCTCACATCAATGTTCAGTCCTAGTTCCCGGGGGCGGAAACGCGGACATACGCTTTCTGCCGTGACAATGACAGAGGATGCCAGATGCGCCCCAATCTCGCAGGCTTGCGCCAGGTCTTTGCCATAGGTAAGGCCAATGGCAGCACCAGCGCAGAAAGCATCTCCCGCTCCGGTGGTATCCTTTACTTGGACGGTTCTTGCAAGGCAATGGCCAAAATGGCCGCTGCAATCTGCATATACCGCACCGGCACTTCCCATCGTGACAATCAAGCTGTTAATACAGGCGGCTTTTGCTTTTTCTGCGATAATTTCCATCAAGGAATCCGGTGTTTCGGCAGAATAGTCCGCTGAAAACAGGATGCCCGCTTCCTGCTGATTGCATACAAAGCAATCCACTTTCATCAGAAAATCCCGGCGTTCCAGCGCAATGCTCATATTGGAAACCACCGCAAAAACTTTTTTATGATACTTGTTCGCCAGCCGGAACACCCGCTTGATGATTTCCTTTTCCAAATCAATCTCAATAATGATGCTGTCTGCCTGGCTGAAAATCTCGTCTCCCTGCTCATCCAGAATATCTGCAATGGGAGATAAATCCGGGCGCTTGGAAATGGATGCCACTACATCACCCTCGTTGTTGAATACCGCCAGCCAGGTGCCAATGCCGTTGGAGGTTTTGCGAATGTAATCCACGTTGACCTTGTGGCTTTTCAGCTTCCGCAGCACATCCTCCCCGGTACCGCTTCTGTCCACCAGACTGACAAAAGTGGGGCGCAGCTCGCAGTTTGCCACATCCTCTGCCACATTGCGCCCAACGCCGCCGTGGATTTGCTCTACCCGCCCCACATTCCGCCCTGCCGGAATATAGGCATCCTCCGGATAGCCCTTGATATCTACAAAAATAGCGCCAATAACAACAATTCCCATCGAAAATCCTCCCTGCTTTTTTTGTACATTATACCATGTTTTCGCCTGATTTCAACAAAATCTTCCCGCGCAACGCCCCTTCCCTATTGCTGCAAAATATGGTATAATGGATGCAAAACAATTTTTGGAGGACATATCATGCAATCAATTGCGCAAATTCTGGCTCAAGAACTGAATCAGAAGCAGGAGTATATTGAAAACGTCATTTCTCTGCTGGACGAAGGCAATACCATCCCGTTTATTGCACGCTACCGCAAGGAAATGCACGGAACCATGGATGACACCACCCTGCGTAATTTGGAAACCCGCCTGACCTATCTGCGCAATTTGGAGCAGCGGAAGGAAGAGGTCAAAAAGACGATTGCTGAGCAGGGAAAGCTGACCGAGGAGCTGGCAGAGGCCATCGATCGGGCAAAACTCCTCTTGGAAGTGGAAGACCTTTACAGACCCTATAAGCAGAAACGCCGCACAAGAGCGACAATTGCCCGGGAAAAGGGGTTGGAGCCGCTGGCGGTCAAGCTCTATCTCCAGATGAAGAACGGTCCCGCCCCCGAACGGCTTGCCCGGGATTATATCGACCCGGAGCGGGGTGTGGAGAGCGTGGAGGATGCCCTTCGGGGCGCATCCGATATTCTGGCGGAGACGCTGTCTGATGACGCGGCTATCCGTAAGAGCCTGAAGGAACTGGCGGCCAAACGGGCCTGTCTGGTCAGTAAGGCGGCGAAGGAGGAGGACTCCGTTTACGCCCTTTATTATGATTTTCGCCGGGAGCTTTCCAAGCTGCAGGGTCACCAGGTACTG
>URPI01000015.1 GCA_900549705.1 uncultured Eubacteriales bacterium | reverse complement strand
ATTATCGCTTGCTGAACTGCGGAGCGCGACGAGCTGCTTTGAGACCGTACTTCTTTCTTTCCTTCATTCTGGGGTCGCGGGTCATGAAACCGGCAGCCTTCAAAGCGGCACGGTACTCAGGATTCAGGGTCACCAGAGCACGGGCGATGCCGTGACGGATGGCGCCAGCCTGACCGGAAACACCGCCGCCCACAACAGTGACGACGACATCAACCTTGCCCAGCAGCTCGGTGGTGTTCAGGGGCTGACGGACAACCAGCTTCAGGGTCTCCAGGCCGAAATAATCATCGATGTCGCGGCCATTGATGGTGATAGCGCCGGTGCCGTTCTCGTAAACGCGAACGCGGGCGATGCTGGACTTACGACGGCCGGTGCCGTAAAAATACTTCTTCTTGCTCTCGTACATAGTGTGTTACCTCCAATTAGTCCAGAGTCCAGGCTTCGGGCTTCTGGGCAGCATGAGGATGCTCAGCACCCTTGTACAGGTGCAGACGGGTCATGCAGCTACGGCCCAGGGTGTTCTTGGGCAGCATACCCTTGACGGCCAACTCCATGGCGTAATCGGAGCGGTTCTCCATCATGGTGCGTGCCTTGGTCTCCTTCAGGCCGCCAATCCAGCCGGAGACACGGTAGTAGACCTTCTGCTCGGGCTTCTTGCCGGTCAGAACAGCCTTATCGGTGTTGATGATGATGACGTTGTCGCCGCAGTCAACATTGGGAGTAAAATCGACCTTGTGCTTGCCGCGCAGCAGGTTGGCAGCGATCACAGCGGTACGGCCCAGGGGCTTGCCGGCTGCATCGATGACATACCACTTACGCTCCAGGGTCTCCTTCTTAGCGAGGGTAGTGGACATATGCGTTCCTCCAATTAGGTAAAATATTTTGACTTTTTCTGGCATTTGCAGTACAATAGCCTGCGAACACTTGAAGTTTATAACATATCCGGATTGAAAAGTCAACAGATTATTTCGTGAATTTTGTGAAATGCAAGATAAGCTCTGATTTTCTTTTAAATACTCTTGAATGCTCTTGAATTCTAATTTCCTATTTTTATCGTTTTTTGGAGGAAGAATACAATGCAGAAGCTTGTGGGCATGGTCCGCCGATGCGTGGAGGACTACCGCATGATTGAAGAGGGGGACAAAATTGCGGTCGGTGTTTCCGGCGGCAAAGATTCCCTGGTGCTGCTGACCCTGCTGGCAGGACTGAGAAGCTATTATAAGTTCTTCGAGCTGGGGGCTATTACCATTGACATGGGTTTGGGTATGGATTACAGCGCCATCTCTGAGCTGTGTCAGCAGTTGGAGGTTCCCTATACCGTTGTAAAGACGGAGATTGCGCCAATTGTTTTTGACTACCGCAAGGAAAAGAATCCCTGCTCCATGTGCTCCAAAATGCGTCGCGGCGCGCTGAATCAAGCGCTGCTTGACGGAGGATATAACAAGCTGGCGCTGGGGCATCATTACGACGATGCGGTGGAGACCTTTTTGATGTCGCTGATTTTCGAGGGAAGAATCAGCTGCTTTCAGCCGGTAACAGAGCTTGACCGTACCGGCGTGGTTCAGATTCGCCCGATGCTGTATATTCACGAAAAGACGGTTGACCATTTTGCGCAGCAGCAGAATATGCCCATCCTAAAAAACCGCTGCCCTGTGGATAAACACACCAAGCGGGAAGAAGTGAAGGAGCTGCTGTTTGAACTGGTGGGGAAATACCCCGACTTGAAGGAGCGGATTTTCGGAGCTATGCAGCGCTATCCCCTGGCAGCTTGGGAACCCCAGGAACACCACAGGCGGCGGAAGGACGAGGAGGAGAATTAAAATGGGATATATTATGGATTTGCGCAAAATCGTTGGTCACCGGACACTGCTTCAAGTGGGAGCCAGTGTGATTGTGGAGGATGAGCAGGGCAGGGTGCTGCTGCAAAAACGGACGGATAACCATTGCTGGGGCTATCCCGGTGGTTCAACGGAGTTGGATGAACGAGTGGAGGATGCAGCCGCCCGGGAGCTGCTGGAGGAGACTGGCTTGACGGCCAACAACTTGGAGCTGTTCGGCGTGTTCTCCGGCCCGGAACTGCACTACACCTACCCCAACGGGGATGAGGTATCCAATATTGACGTGGTGTTTCTCTGCAGGGACTATACCGGCACACTCTCCTGCCAGGAAGAAGAATCCGAAGCCCTTCGTTTCTTTGAACCGGGACAGTTGCCGGAGAAGCTCTCCCCGCCCATTGTGATTCCGCTCAGAAAATGGGAGGCAAATCGGCTGGCAGGACAATAAGTGCAGAGCGCCTAAGATGCCATACATCTTTCCTCACCAATGAATAAATGCTCCTGCTTTTGGGGAATATTCCCTGCAAAGGGGGCTGGGAAATGGTAAAAGGAATTTCCAGACAAGTCATTGTGGTTCACGCGCCGGAACCGAAGCTATTTGAGCAGGCGATTTTTATTCTGAAAGAGAATGCCACCCAGGAGGGTGTGACGGATGAAGCGCTGCTAAAAGAGGCGGAACGGGCCATTCATATAGGTGAGCGCTTCCCCAACAAGCGGAAGCTATACCATTATGGCGCATTTTGGGCATCCATCGGTGCGGCGGTGACTGCACTTACCTGGCTGGCAACCGTTCTGCTTTAAATAACACAACAGAAAGAGAGAATGCAATGCAAATCGGTACGATTCAGATAGACAACCCGCTGTTTCTTGCCCCCATGGCAGGGGTGACGGATTGGGCCTTCCGCACCATCTGCGCCCGACTGGGGGCAGCTGTGACGGTGACGGAGATGGTTTCCTCCCGTGCTTTGGTATACAAGGATCAGAAAAGCGCCAAGCTGCTGCGGAAAAATGAGGGCAGCCTCTGCGGCGCTCAGATTTTTGGGAACAATCCTCAAGTGATGGCCGAGGGAGCGCGGCTGGCACTGGAAATCTCCGGCTGCGATTTTATTGACATTAACATGGGCTGCCCTATGCCCAAAATTGCCAATTCCGGCGACGGCAGCGGCTTGATGCGCACGCCGGAACTGGCGGGGGGGATTGTTAAGGCAGTCACCCGGGCGGTGGATGTGCCGGTGACTGTCAAATGCCGCCTGGGCTGGGACAAGGGGAGCATCAATGTATTGGACTTTACCAAGCGAATGGAGGATTGCGGCGCGGCTATGGTGACGGTTCATGGGCGCACCCGCAGTATGCTCTACACCGGCGTTGCGGATTGGGATACCATCCGCAAGGTGAAAGAGCAGCTGACCATCCCAGTGATTGCCAACGGCGACATCACCGGTGCAGAGACCGCTCTGCGCTGCAAAAGGTGGACGGGGGCGGACGGCCTGATGATTGGCCGGAGCACCTTCGGCGACCCCTGGATTTTCCGGGAGGTAAACGAGGCGCTGGCTGGAAAGCCCATAACGCCGCGCCCGGCGTTAAAGGATCGGGTAGCCGTGGCCGTGCAGCAGTTTGAGCTTGCCCAGCAGGATTTGGGAGAGCACATTGCTTGCTTGCAGGCCAGAAAGCATTTTGCGTGGTATCTGCGGGGTGTGCCCAATAGCAGCTTTTATAAAAATGAGATTTCATCCCTGACCACCATGGATGATATTTATCGTGTGGCAAAAGATATCGTCAGAGATTTGAAATAAAGGTCGAATAAAACGGAAAGCACTTCATATCCTAATCCATGAGGTGAGGACATGAAGCGCTTTTTATGGTTGGTTTCCATAATCTTATTGATGTGCCTGCCGGTATCGGCTGATTTCATCAAATGGGTGGATTTTGACGTTCCCTATGAGTCCCTCCAATATGCCATGAATGTGGATATTGACAGCTTTGAGGGGGATCAGCACATCAGCTGGATTGATATCCTTTCACTGGCAGCGTGCAGAACCGGCGGAAAATGCGGCCTGACCTCTGTAAAGCGAGCTGCCCGGGAGTTGAAGCAGGGAAAGGTGCCCCAGGATCTACTGGGGGAAGCCTTCAGATACTATTCCTATTATCACGAGGCCTACAGTGCCGTCCTGGGAGGCCTGTTGGGAAGCTTTGCCATTTGCCGGAATGGGACATGGGTTCCAAAGTACGGCCTCAAAGCCTATTCTCCCATTGCTGAGGGCTACAGCTATTCCCACTACGATGATTTTGGAGCCAGCCGCTCCTTTGGATTCCAGCGGAAACATTTGGGCAACGACTTGCTGGGAAACCCCGGCACGCCTATTGTGGCCGTTGAGGGCGGCACGGTGGAAGCACTGGGTTGGAACCGCTATGGCGGATGGCGTGTGGGCATCCGCAGTCATGACCGCAAGCGCTACTATTACTACGCGCATTTGCTGAAGGACAAGCCCTTTGCCGCCAGCCTGACGGTGGGGCAGACGGTAAATCCCGGGGATGTCATCGGATTCATGGGACGGACGGGGTATTCCGATCAGGAAAACACCAATAACATTGAAATTAACCACCTGCATTTCGGCATTCAGCTGATTTTTGACGAAAGTCAGAAGGAATGCAGCAGCGAAATTTGGATTAACGTTTATCCGCTGGTAAAACTCCTGTCCCAGCACCGCAGCAGTGTCCAGCGGTTGGAGGGGATCATGAAACGGATCTATCCCTTCTGCGACCTGGACGCTACTCCACTTCCAGCACTGTAAGCAGGTTCTCACTGACGGCAAAGCGGATATTATGGCCTGCAAAATTCAGCCCGTACACCCGTCCCGGTGTCCGCTGATAGGCAGGCCGCGGATCATGGGAGAGAACGCCGATGGCAGCCTGACGCTTGCCCTCTGGAAGCATTTCCAGGAGTGCCGGGGGAAACTCCACTTGCAGCAAAAAATCGCCGGTGCGGTCGGTAAAGCCGCCGGTGGCTTCCGGTTTGCAGTCACCGTAGGGAATATAGGGCTTGATGTCAAAAATCGGGGTGCCATCCATCAAATCTGCGCCGCCGACCCGGAGAACGGTACCATATTCCTGGGTGTGCTCTGCGCCCAGCAGCCGCACACATGACAAGCCTAGATTATTTGGGCGGAATGGGGAACGGGTTGCAAACACACCCAGCCGGGTATTCCCGCCCAGTCGCGGCGGGCGCACAGTGGGAGACCAGCCTTGGCGCACTGCCTCCGAAAACTGCCAGATAATCCACAGATGGGAAAAGTCCGTGATGCCCCGCAGCGCATCCGCATTACGGTATTCCGGTTCAAAGACAATGGTGGAGCGCAGCTCCTCCACCAATCCGCTTTGACGAGGGATACCGAATTTTGTTGCAAAGTCGCTGTGCATCCGGGCAATTACATTGATTTCAATGGGTTCCAAAAAATCATCACATCCTTCGCGGTGAGCATATCATATTCAAAGAAAAAAGTCCACTCCGAAATCGAAGTGGACCTCTTGAGCTTTATGTGCTTACTGATGGGCTTCCATCCAAGCCTTGAGCTTTGTCTTTGCCAGACGAACGATGTCCTCGGTGGGGTAGGGGGAAGTCTCGCCGCCTACAACATGGAGGAAATACAAGCCATTGGGGGTCTGATACAGATCCTCTTCATAGCCTGCGGGATCACCAAACTCGCCAAAGGAATATGCTTTGACCAGAGTTGCAGTATCGGTGTCAAATTCAATTTTGCAGATGACCTTTTTCATAGACCGAACCTCCTTTCCTGAATTTCATAACAATATGATATTATACACTCTGAAATGCAGAAATCAAGGGTAAAAAAGGAAATCACATTCATTTTTCAAAAGAATTGTGAGATAGAACCAGTTTACTTTCCAAAAAACAAATTTTTTATGCACAAAACAAACAACAAAATAAAATTTTTTTGCGGCAATAAGTCTTGATAGAAGCAAAGAAATATGATAAAATCCGTGGAAAGGAGGGAACACAGTGAAGGATTTTCCGGTATTCCCAACGCAGCATGGTGCGGCAAGCCTGATTTTGAAAGAGATTCCCTATCGGGGAGAAGCTTACATCCAAATTCAAAGCACCCAGGAGCCGGAGGCGCTCTTGGAGGAGTGCATCCATTTTTGTGTTGCCTGCGGCGCGGAGCGGGTTTATGCTGCCGGGCATGACATATTGGAGACTTCTTACCCGCTTCACACCAGCATTTACCGCATGACAGGCACCATTCAGCTGCATGAGGAAGAAATTCCATCTATGTTCCCTGTGACTGAGCAAACGGCAGAGCGATGGCGGGAATGCTACAATCTGTGCATGAAGGATGTGGACAATGCTGCAACCCTGGAGAACAGGGATACCCCCGATATTGTCCAAGGCAATGCCTACTTCATCCACCGGAATGGAACACTTCTGGGAATTGGCTGGATAGAAGGAAATAAGCTTCGCGCCATTGCCTCCATGCAGCCCGGGGCGGGGGAAGCCCTGTGTCGCGCCATGCAGTCGCTGATTCCCCAGCAGCAGATGACTTTAGAGGTCGCCTCTACCAACCAGAAGGCCATTGCCCTGTATGAGCGGCTGGGGCTAATCAAGGTAGAGGAGCTGTCTCGCTGGTATCAGGTAAAATAAAATGAAACTGTCAAGGAAAAGTACTTGACAAAGTCGCTTCTATCGTGTAGAATATCCAAGGATGTCAAGGAGATTTACTTGACACCGGGAGGAACACATGGAAGCACTGGAAATGACACTGCTTTTTGATTACTACGGTGACCTGCTTACAGAGCGCCAGCGTTCCTGTGTGGATATGCGCTACAATCAAGACCTGTCTCTCAGTGAAATCGCCGAGGAGCTTGGGGTCAGCCGCCAAGGCGTGTATGATAACCTCAGCCGAGCCGAGGCTCTGCTGCGAAATATGGAAGAAAAGACGGGATGCGTGCAGCGGGCAGTGGAAACCCGCAAAGCAGTCCGGGAGATTCTGGATGCGGCAAACAAGCTGATTACCTATCAGGATAAGGCCGTTTCTGTGCTCGCCGCCCAGATTGTTGAAGCGGCGCAGAGACTTGAGGAGTAAATGATGGCATTTGAAGGCTTAACTGAAAAAATCAATAATACCTTCAAAAAGCTTCGCGGCAAAGGCCGCTTGAAAGAGGCTGACGTGAAGGAGGCCATGCGCGAAATCCGTATGGCGTTGCTGGAAGCAGATGTCAACTATAAGGTCTGCAAGGATTTTACAAAGTCCGTTACCGAGCGCTGTATCGGCGCTGACGTTTTGGAGTCTTTGACCCCGGCACAGATGATTGTTAAAATCGTCAATGACGAGCTGGTAAAGCTCATGGGCTCCGATACAAAGCACATTACCTTCAATCCCAATGGCCCTACAGTTGTGATGCTGGTGGGCTTGCAGGGTGCCGGTAAAACCACCAACGGCAGCAAGTTGGCTGGGCTTATGAAGCGCCAGGGGCGCAACCCCTTGCTTGTTGCGTGTGACGTTTATCGTCCCGCTGCCATTCAGCAGCTAAAGGTGTGCGGTGAAAAGCTTGGAATCCCTGTTTTTGAGCGCGGGACGCAAGACCCGGTAAAGACCGCCAAGGAAGCTGTTCTTTATGCTCGCCAGCGTGGCTACGACATGGTGTTTTTGGATACTGCCGGCCGACTCCATGTGGATGAGCAGCTGATGGAAGAACTGAAAAACATCAAGGCTGCAGTCAAGCCCAACGAAATCATGCTGGTCGTGGATGCCATGACCGGTCAGGATGCAGTGAATGCAGCCCAGACCTTTAATGAATGGCTGGATATTGATTCTGTGATGCTGTCCAAGCTGGACGGTGATGCCAGAGGCGGCGCGGCGCTTTCTGTCCGGGCTGTGACCGGGAAGCCCATTAAATTCTCCGGCATCGGCGAAAAGCTGGAAGATATTGAGCCCTTCCATCCTGACCGGATGGCAAGCCGGATTCTGGGTATGGGCGATGTGCTGACGCTGATTGAGAAGGCTGAAAGGGCATACGATGCCAAGAAGGCTGCCGAGATGGAGGAGAAGCTGAAAAGCAATCGCTTCACACTCCAGGATTTCTACGACCAGATGGTTCAGATGAAGTCCATGGGATCGATGGAGGAGTTGCTGGCGCAGATGCCCGGCGGTGCAAACCTCAAGGATGTCAAGCTGGATGAAAAGGCCATGGCGCACACGGAAGCAATTATCCTTTCCATGACCCCGAAGGAACGGGAAAAGCCCGAAATCATTGGCGCAAGCCGGAAAAAGAGAATTGCTGCCGGTGCCGGTGTCAAAGTGGAAGATGTAAATCGACTGCTCAAATCCTTCGAGCAAATGCGCAAGCTCATCAAGCAATTCTCCGGCCCTGGCATTGGCAAGAAGCTCAAGCGGATGCGCGGCTTCAAAGGAATGCCAGGTATGTAAATTCCGTTCGCTTTAAGCAAAACGCTTTGCGATATAAATTGAGATTGTTTATGGAGGTGAAACTCTCATGGTTAAAATCAGACTGAGAAGAATGGGTGCCAAGAAGGCTCCTTTCTACCGTATCATTGTTGCTGATTCCCGTTCTCCCCGCGATGGCCGCTGCATCGAAGAGATTGGCGTTTACAATCCTCTGACCGAGCCCGCTACCATCAATGTCGATGTCGAGAAGGCTCAGACCTGGATTAAGAACGGCGCACAGCCCACCGATACCGTTCGTGGCCTGCTCAAGAGCGCTGGCGTCATGTAATTTTCCCTGAAGGAGTCACACGATGAAGGAACTTTTGCAGTACATGGCAAAAAACCTGGTGGACAATCCTGATGCGGTCACCGTTGTAGAACAGACCAGCGAAGATGGGAAGGTTCTGGAACTCCATGTTGCCGAAGGGGACATGGGTAAGGTTATCGGCCGCCAGGGACGGATTGCGAAAGAAATCCGTACCATTATTAAGACGGTTGCCCAGCGCACTGGCGAGAAGGTTACTGTCGAAATTGTGGAATAAGGCCGCTGTTGGCACTGCCTATTGGGGTAGGGTCAGCACCCTGGAAGAAACGGCTATGCGTGGCGAATTTTCGTCACGCATTTTCGTTTATGTAGAAATAATAAAGTAGTCTGATACCGATGAAGGAGCTGTTTGCAATGAAACTCCAATTGATTGATGCCGGTGAAATTGTCACCACTCATGGTGTAAAGGGAGAAATGAAGGTGCTTTGCTGGCTGGATTCTCCAGAGGATTTGTGCGGGTTTAAACGATGTGTGATTGACGGTGCAGAATATAAAATTTCCTCTTGCCGTGTGCAAAAAACCTGTAATCTACTAAAAGTTGACACAGTTGACACCATGGAAGTTGCACAATCCATGCGTGGGAAAATTGTCCAGCTCCACCGCGAGGACATTTCTGACGATGTGATTTTTGCCGCAGAGCTGATTGGCGTGGAGGTGTACAGCGACAACCGGTTTCTGGGGAAGATAGAGGATGTGCTGGATTATCCAGGCAATCAGGTGTATGTGGTGCGGGGGGAGAATGAGTATCTGATTCCCGCAGTAAAAGCGTTTGTGCATCACACGGATTTGGATGCCAACCGCATGGATGTCACCGTCATCGAGGGGATGCGCAACGATGAGGATTGATATTTTGACTCTGTTCCCGGATGCGCTGGGAGATGTACTCTCCGAGAGCATTTTGGGACGTGCCCAGGAGCGGGGGTTCATCCATATTGAGGCGCATCAAATCCGGGATTATACCTCCAATAAGCAGAATCAGGTAGATGACTATCCCTATGGGGGCGGCAGGGGGGCCATTATGCAGGCAGATCCGCTGTATCGCTGCTGGGAATCCGTCTGCGATGAGGCGGCCGGGCCGGTTCATACGATTTATCTTTCTCCCTGCGGCCATACCTTTACGCAAAGAGATGCCATTCGCCTGAGTAAGAAGGAGAATATCATCTTCGTATGCGGGCACTATGAGGGTATCGATCAACGCTTTATAGACGAGTGCGTGGATGAGGAGCTTTCCCTGGGGGATTTTGTGCTGACCGGCGGCGAGATTGCTGCCATGGCCATGACGGATGCCATTTGCCGCATGGTTCCCGGTGTCCTTGCCGACCCGGAGTGCTTTGAGGACGAGAGCCATTTTAATGGCTTATTGGAATATCCCCAGTATAGTCGCCCTGCGGTTTGGCACGGAAGGGAAGTGCCGCAGATTCTTCTGTCCGGCAATCATAAGCTGGTAGACCTCTGGCGCAGAAAGCAATCCCTGCGGCGCACCAAAGTCAGAAGACCGGATATGTACCAAAAGCTCGACCTGTCCTCAAAGCAGGATAAAAAACTGCTGAAGGAAATGGAAGAGGAAGACCGTGAGCTGTCTGAAAAAAGAGAAAACGTGGATTGACGAAGGCCATCATGCGGCGCAGCTTTTCACTCGGGCGGACACGTCCGGTGTGAGGCTGCGCTTTTATGATTTTTTCTTGCATCCGGCGGAGAAAGCGCTATAATACATACAAAACGAAAGGAATGCAGCCATGGCCTGTAGAGTTGCGATTGTGGATGACAGCAGAACGGACGCTGGGTTCGTGGAGGAGCTGCTGGTTCAATGGGCGGCAGACCGCCATGTGGCGGTTCAGACGGAGCAGTTTCATTCCGCAGAAAGCTTTTTGTTCCGCTATGCAGAGGACAAGGCGTGGGATATTCTTCTGCTGGATATTGAGATGGGAGCCATGGATGGTGTGACCATGGCAAAAAGGTACGCGCCCAGAACGAAGTGGTGCAGATTGTGTTCATCACCGGCTACTCCGATTATATTGCGGAAGGGTATGAAGTGGCGGCCCTGCATTACCTGATGAAGCCGGTAAAGCAGGAAAAGCTTTTTGCGGTGCTGGACAGGGCATTGGAAAAGCGAAAGCAGGAGGACAGATGCTTGAATTTAGAATGCACCGGAGAAATGGTGCGGATTCCTTTTTATGAAATACGCTATCTGGATGTATTCAAGAACTATGTAACGGTTCATGCAAAAGCGGATTATACGGTGAAGCGATCCCTGGGGGAATTTGAAAAGGAACTGGACAGCCGCTTTTTTCGGGCGGGCAGAGCCTTGATTGTCAACCTGAAATACATTCGCCGTGTCACCAAGACCGAGGTGCTGCTGTCGGATGGCACGGTGCTGGCGCTGCCAAGGGGTGCCTATGAGCCGCTGAATCGGGCAATTATTCAGCATACATAAAGGAGAAAACCATGTCCCTTTTTTCAAAGCAGATTGACAAGCGCATTGCCGCCTACCAGCGGGAGCTGATTGAAACCCACTATCAGGAAGTGGACAATATGTACCGCAAAATGCGGGGCTGGCGGCATGACTATCGCAACCACATTCAGGCAATGAAGGTGATGGCGGCAAACGGTAACATGGATGGCATCAAAGCCTACCTGGATGAGCTGGACACAGACCTGAATACGGTGGACACTGTTGTGAAAACCGGAAATGCCATGGCGGATGCCATCCTCAACAGCAAAATATCCCTGGCGCAGTCCAAATCCATTGCGGTTCACTGTGATGCCCACATTCCGGTGAAGCTGCAAATGTCCGAGCTGGACTTGTGCTGTATTCTTGGAAATTTATTTGATAATGCCATAGAGGCCAGCTTGTCCTTGCCGGAAAGGGAACGGCAGATTCGGGTGTACATGGACATGAAAGGCACACAGCTCTATATTTCCTTTACCAATTTCACATCCGGCAGGAAGCTAAACAAGGTTGGGAATCTGTTTCAAACCTCCAAGGGGGAGGGACACGGCTTTGGCCTGGTGCGGATTGATAACATCATTGAGCGCCTGGGTGGTTATTTAAGCCGCAATTCCGAGGATGGGGCATTTACAACGGAAATTCTCATCCCGCAAACCTGAGTGTGCAATTCATCACCCCAGAATAACAATTCGTCCCCAGAATAAACCGGGGACGATTTTTTATGATAGAGTAGGGTTACGAGGTGAGGAAACATGAAAGAAAAAACAAAACCGAAGTATAATGTCATTCAAAATGTCTGGTGGATGACAAAAATTGCCTGGAATACCCGCAGGCGGGTGCTCCTGTTCTGCATCCTGTCGGCAGGATTGGAGGTGTTGTACAACCTGACGCAGCTGTATATTGCGCCGGAAATACTAACTCGGGTAGAGCAGCACGCTCCCTTGGGCAGTCTGCTGGCGACCATCGGATTTTTTACCCTGGCGCTGTTCTTTGCCATTGGAGCCAAGGATTACATTGAGCACAATGTTTTGTTCCCACGGGTTGATGTACGCTCCGCCATTATTGGTTTGCTGGGGCAGAAGAACAACACAACCTCCTATCCCAATACCCTGAAGGCTGATTTTATCATGCTCCGGGAAAAGGCGGGCATGGCCAGCAATTCCAATAACGCGGCAACGGAGCATATCTGGGAGACTCTGACGTGTCTGCTGCAAAACATTGGCGGCTTTGTGGTATACCTGACCATTCTATCCGGGGTCAGCCCGGTGCTGCTGGCGGTGACCGTTGCCACCTGCCTTGTTGGCTTTCTGGTGTCCCGGCGCGTGAATGGCTGGCAGTTTACCCAGCGGGAACAGGAAGAAAAGTACTATGCAAAGAAGCGCTACATCCGGGACAAGGCAGAATCGGTAGAGCTGGCAAAGGACGTGCGGATTTTCGGCCTTCAAAACTGGTTTGATGACATGATTGACAGCGTCCACAATGCCTATCTGGATTATCTATATAAGGTGGAGCGTAAGCTTTTGCTTGCGGATGTTACCGAGGCTGTGCTTACCATGGCACGAAACGGCATCGCCTATGTATACCTGCTGAACATGGCGCTGAAACAAAATCTGACCGTTCCGCAGTTCCTGCTGTATTTCACCGCAGTGTCCACCTTTACCACCTGGGTGATGGGTATTTTGCAGCACAGCGTCAAGCTGCACCAGGAGAGCTTGGATATTTCTCAGGTGCGGGAGTTTTTGGAATACCCGGAGCCCTTCCGGTTTGAAGGGGGCGTGGAGATTCCCAAGGCGGAGCGCTACGAGCTGAGGCTGGAAAACGTATCTTACCGCTATCCCGGCACAGACCACGATACCATTCACCATCTGAATCTGACCGTCCACAGCGGGGAAAAGCTGGCTATCGTTGGCCTGAACGGTGCAGGCAAAACGACACTGGTTAAGCTCCTATGTGGCCTATTTGACCCCACCGAGGGGAGGGTACTGCTCAATGGACAGGATGTACGTACATTTAACCGCCGGGACTATTACGGCCTTATCAGTGCGGTGTTTCAGGAGTACTCCCTCCTGGATGTAACCGTGGAAGAAAATATTGCCCTGTCGGAAGATAATATTGACGAAGCGAAAGTTGCGTCCTGTCTGGAACTGGCAGGGTTGACTCAGTCGATTGCGGCATTGCCCCAAGGGTGCAAGACCCATGTGGGCAGGGATGTATACCTGGATGGGGTACTGTTTTCCGGCGGGCAGACCCAGCGGCTGATGCTGGCACGGGCTCTCTATAAAAACGGAGCCATTCTGATGCTGGACGAACCGACTGCTGCCCTTGACCCTATTGCGGAAAACGACATTTACATGAAATACAATGATATGACAGCAGGGAAGACTGCAATCTTCATCTCTCACCGGCTGGCTTCCACCCGATTCTGTGACCGGATTATTTTCCTGGCAGACGGCGGCATTGCAGAGGAGGGGAGCCACGAGGGCTTGCTGGCACAGGGCGGCGCATATGCAAAGCTCTTTGAGGTGCAGAGCCGCTATTATCAGGAAGGGAAGGATTTTTAATGGAAAAGAAAATAACCCTTCGCTATGCGATGAAGCAGCACCTGCGGGCATTGAAGGAGCTGCATAAAATTGGCCCGAAGCTATTCCCGGTGTATGCCCTTCATGCCGGAGTGGGGGCGCTGCTTCCGTATGTGACGGTCTTTTTCTCCGCCGCAATCCTGCGGGAGCTGGCACTTCTACGCAGACCGGAGGTGCTGTGGAAATGGGTGGCGGCAGGCGTTCTGACCACAGGTCTGCTTGCTATTGCCAAAGTATTTCTCAATCAGCGAAAAGAAACGCTGCTCAGCGACATCTGGGGGCGGAAGGAAATCCTATTCATCCGTAAGGCATTTTCCATGGATTATGCGGATTTGGACAAGCAGGAAACCCACGACCTGCGGCAGCAGATTCAGCAGAACGAGCGTTTCTCCAGCTGGGGATTGGCGCGGGTGCCCTACATCTTCCATGACGGCTTTAAGGGCATTGTGGGCATCCTCAGCGGCATTGCCCTGACTGTAAGCCTCTTTGCTGCGCCTGTGCCGGGGAATGCCGGCTGGCTGACGGTGCTCAATCACCCGCTGTTTATTGCTGTGCTTGCCGCAGTGATGCTGGCGGTCACCTTCCTGGCGGGAAAGTTCAATGCAAAGGCCTATACCTATTGGGGGAATGCTTCGGAGGAAGCTACGTTAGGCAACCGCCTGTTCGGCTACTTCGGCTTCATTGGCAGCAAAAAGGGACGCAGTGCGGATATTCGGATGTACAACCAGCAGGATTTAATATCTGCTTATTGGGACAAATGCCATATTTTTAGCGCAGATGGAGAACTTGCCAAATGTGCAAGAGGTCCCCTTGGGATTTATTCTGCCCTTGGTGTGAGCATCACTGCCATCGTTACCGGTGTTACCTATGTGTTCACTTGCCTGAAAGCCTGGGCAGGAGCCTTTGATGTGGGCAGTATCACCCAGTATGTGGGCGCTGCCACCGCTTTGGCGGACAGCCTTTTCAGCCTGACGTGCATGACTGGTGCAATGAAAACCAACACGGCGTATTTGGATAAGACCTTTGAATATCTGGATATTCCCAACGCCATGTATCAGGGCAGCCTGACCACGGAAAAACGGCGGGATTGCCAGTATGAGGTGGAATTTCGGGGTGTCTCCTTCAAGTACCCCGGCAGCGAGAACTGGTCACTTAAAAATGTCAACATGAAATTCAAGGTTGGCAAGCGGCTTGCCATTGTGGGTGAAAACGGCAGCGGCAAAACGACCTTTATTAAGCTGCTGTGTCGCCTGTATGACCCTCAGGAGGGGCAGATTCTCCTCAACGGGATTGATATTCGCAAGTACAACTACCGGGACTATCTGAACGTGTTTTCTGTGGTGTTCCAGGATTTTCAGCTGGTTTCTCAGCCGCTGGGCAACAATGTGGCGGGCAGCAGCATCTATGATGAAGAAAAGGTACGCAAGGCGCTGATAGATGCCGGATTCGGTGACCGCCTGAAAACCATGCCGGATGGCCTTAACACCCAGCTTTATAAGGACTTTGCTGAGGATGGCGTGGAAATTTCCGGCGGCGAGGCACAGAAGATTGCCATTGCCCGGGCGCTGTATAAGGATGCCCCTTTCATCATCCTGGATGAACCCACTGCCGCCCTTGACCCCATTGCGGAAGCGGAAATTTACGAAAAGTTTGATAAAATATCCAGCGGAAAAACCGCAATTTACATCAGTCACCGCCTGTCCAGCTGCAAATTCTGCGATGAAATTGCTGTATTCGACCACGGCGCAGTGATTCAGCAAGGAACACACGAGAAACTGCTGGAGGATAAAGCCGGAAAATACTTTGAACTGTGGAGTGCACAGGCACAGTATTACACGGAACAGCCCGCATAAATTCCTTTTCAAGACAATGTCCCCCAGTGCCGGTATCAGCACTGGGGGACATATCATAAAGAACGCTTCCATCACCGGAGGGGTAAAACAGTCGGCGTTAGAAAAGAAGCTGCTTACTTTATCAGGCCGCTCTCTTTCAGCAGCAGTTCAACGTCCGTGCCCTCTATCTTCTTCAGGGCAATCTTCAAAATTTCACGCTCCATGAAGGTGAGCTTTGCTTCGGTCAGAGGCTTCTTATCGATGCCGTAATAGGCAGCGCGCAGCAGCTCCCGAACATCATACTTGCTGCCCCAAACTTCGGGAACGGCACGGTCGATATTCAGCAGGGTGTAAACGGCTTCCATACCGGTACGCATAGAATACTCGGTGGTGAAGATGGTGTCTCTGGGGGTTTCGGCGAACTGACCCAGGAATGCGAAGTTGACAGAGCCTTCCGGCACGACCAGAGGACGGTCGCTCCACTTTCTGGGCTGGAAGAAGGCATTGATATAGGGCATATAGCAGGTGGTGGTGTTGCAGGCTTCCTTGGCCAGCTGCTCAATCCGGTCATCCTGCACGCCGATGTGGTACAGCCACTCCTGGCAGATTTCTTCACCGGTGCATTCCCGCATTGCCTTCTTCACGAAGTTGCCGGGAGTGTTGGTGTTCAGGCCGTACAGCCACACCAGCACCATGTTCTTATCCTGAGACTTGAACTGGGGCTGACGGTTGATGGTCCAGCTCAGATACCAATTCTCGGTGCTATCCTTTACGGTAACAATGCCGCCGGTGGTCACCTTACCGGCTCTGGGGTCACGCTGGCAGATGTTCATGATGTGGGAGATGATTTCCTCGTTGGAGGTAGCCACGGTGGCGCTCATCCAGTTGGTGGCATCCACATCGGTGCAGAAGGCATCGGGGTTGCCGTACTCGCCATGGTCAGCCTGAGCAGCAATAGCCTTCCACATATCCCAGGACTCGCCCTTGCCATTCTGAATGCCGGAAAGGTCGGGAGCGTGAGTCTGGTCGCCGTAGCAGGAGGTGTCGGTGCAGCAGCCGTTGGTGATGAACACCAAATCATCCTCTACCAAATCAATGGTCTGCTGCTCGCCGTCCTTGACGTAGACAATCTGCTTGGCAATCCGCTTACCGTTTTCATTTCTGATGATGACGTTCTTCACGTCCATGCCGTACTCGATAGCAACGCCGTGACTTTCCAGGTACTTCACCAGGGGCAAAATCATGCTCTCGTACTGGTTGTACTTGGTAAAACGCAGGGCAGAGAAGTCAGGCAGACCGTCAATGTGGTGGACATAGCGGCACAGGTAGCGCTTCATTTCCAGCGCACTGGACCAGCGCTGGAAGGCAAACATGGTCTGCCAGTACAGCCAGAAATTGGTATCCCAGAAGGACTTGGGCATGATTTCGGAAATCTTCACGCCTTCCAAAGCCGATTCAGGGGTGATGAACAGCTTGGTCAGCGCCATGGCAGACTCCCTGTCCAGCTTAAACTGCTTGTCGGTATGGGCATCCTCGCCGCGGTTGACGGTGGCACGGCACAGGGAATAGTTGGGGTCGTGCTTGTTCAGCCAGTAGTACTCATCCAGCACAGACACACCCGGCGTTTCGATGGAGGGTACATCCCGGAAGGTGTCCCACATGACCTCAAAATGGTTGTCCATCTCGCGGCCGCCACGCATGAAGAAGCCCTTGGTGATATCCTTGCGGCCATCACAGCTGCCGCCAGCCAGGTCCAGCTTCTCAAACACATGAATCCGCTCGCCCTTCATCTGACCGTCACGCACCAGATAGAATGCAGCAGTCAGACCGGCAAGACCGGTGCCAATCACATAGGCGCTCTTTTTATCAACGTCCTTGGGCTTTTCGGGATGGGCAAAAGCTTCATAAGTTCCGGCAGAATAATACATAACATTTTCTCCTTTTCGGTATTTGTTTTACTTGATGGCCTTATTGTACCCACATTCCCAGAATTCCACAATAAACAGAAAAGCTCCCGTGATGAATTCTTCACCACGGGAACAAAACTGTCTGTTTTTTTATCAATTCAGGTTGTTTGATGAAAACCGTCCAGCCGGAAGCGTTCCAGCGCTCCGTTCAGGTCATTGTAAATCACCCGGGCAAACCGAGAAACCAGTTCCTCCGGGTCGTCCTGCATATCGCCCTTAATCCAGTCCAGCATCAGTCCCACAAAGGCATAGGAGTACACCTGAGCAATGAATGTCTTGTCTTCATCTCGTACCACCATCCCATTGGAAAGCTCATTGATGACTCCCATCAGCAGGCTTTCGGACAGTGGACTCAGGTATTTTTCAACCATTTCCCGGCTGACGCAGTGGTAGACGTTCATAACAAAGGGCTTATTTTCACGGACAGCAAGGAAAATTTGGAGATAGCCCTGCTGCCAGGTGTTTGAGGTGCGCTTATCCTCCAGCGCTTGCTTGGCGTCCTCCAGGCAGACCCACTCCACCAAATCGTAGATGTCCTTAAAGTGGTAATAAAAGGTCATGCGATTGATACCGCAGTCCTCGGTAATGTCGCTGACGGTGATCTTGTTCAGCGGCTTTTCCAGCAGCAGCCGTTTGAGGGAGTTTTCCAGGGCATATTTTGTAAACTGCGCCATAAAGCATCCACCAACTGTTTCAATTTTTACAAGAGTCTGACGCTTGTCCTGCCTGAAAGCGCAGAAATTTGTTGGGTTCATTATATTCATTCCGGGGATGCTTGTCAAGACAGGAGTAATTACAGCGAAGGCAGGAGGCAAATAAACGAACCTACAGTTGCTGCGTTGGTCCAATGAAAGAAAACCGTGTGCATGGACGGGCAAATCCATACACACGGTGAGAGGGCATTATAATCTTACTTTTCTTCCTTTTCCTTGGGAATCAGTACATTCAGCAGAATTGCCACAATGGCAGCAGGGACGATGCCGGAGCCGCCGAAAATCAGGCGAATAGCTTCGGGAGTTTGCGCCAGAATGCCGGTGTTGGCACCCATGCCATAGCCCACGCCCAGTGCCACAGAGACGATGGACAGGCTGCGGGGAGTCAGAGGCTCCTTGGTAATCAGCTGAATACCGCTAATCACGATGGAGGAGAACATCATTACCGCTGCACCGCCCAGTACGGACTGGGGCATGATGGACACCAGCGCACCCAGTTTGGGGCACAGGCCGCACAGAATCAGGAACACGGCACCGGTTGCCAGGGCAAAGCGGTTGACAACCTTGGTCATGGCCACCAGCCCCACATTCTGGCTAAAGGAGGTGTTGGGCAATACACCGAACAGGGCAGCAAAGGAGGAGCCAAGGCCGTCACAGATGACACCGCCGGACAGTTCCTTGTCGGTGGCTTCTCGTCCCAGACCACCTTCCATCACGCCGGAAATATCGCCCACGGTTTCCACGGCAGTGACCACGAACATAATCAGAACCGGTGCAATGGCACGGATGTCGAAAATGGGCTTCACCGGCATCAGGCTGGGAATCTCAAACCAGGAGGCGTTTGCCACCTTGCTCCAATTCAGCACCCAGGCTTTTGTATACTCAACGCCATCAGCAGTTGCAGCAGTGGTAGGCAGGATAAGTCCCATCACAAAGGCAGCGCCATAGCCGCACAGGATGCCCAGCAGAATGGAGGAGGAGCTGGCAAAGCCCTTGGAGCCGTGCTTGAACACCAGAATCATCACCAGCACAAACAGCGCCAGCAGCAGATTTTCCATGGAGCCAAAATCCTTGGCATTGTTGCCGCCGCCAAAGGAATTGATGCCCACAGAAATCAGGCTCAAACCAATGGACATCACCACCGTACCAGTGACAACAGGGGGGAAGAACTTGCGCAGGGGTTTCAGGAAGAAGCCCAGCACGGTTTCAAACAGCCCGCCGATGATGGAGGCACCCATAATGGCACCGTAGGCAATCACACCGCCGCCCATGGTGGCAGCTACACTGTTGAAGACTCCGATGAAACCGGAGGAGGTGCCCATGATAATGGGAACCTTGCCACCCACGGGGCCAATGGCGAAAAGCTGAACCAGAGTGACAATGCCTGCCACCAGCATAGCATTTTGCAGCAGGTGCAGCTGCAAATCCGCAAATTCACCGCCGGCAATGCCGCAGGCACCGGTGATAATCAGCAGGGGGGTCAGATTGCCAACGAACATGGCAAGAACGTGTTGCAGGCCCAGGGGAATGGCCTGCTTTAAGGGCATTTTTCCGTCCAGTTGAAAAGCCTTTTCGGAAAGATGATAGGTTTGCTTCATAACGTTACCTCTCTTTCTATTTGACAGTATCAGTATAACATCTTGCAAGAGTGCTGTAAATTGCCAAATATGAAAAAATTATGACCGAGAAATACGGAAGAACTAAGGATTTTGCCGGGAATTATTATAAAAAGCAGCACCGTGGGCGTGATGGCACACGGTGCTGCGAAGAAGAAGGGGTTACTGCTGAAGGGTGGGGTCGTAGTTGACAATGATGCTGTGGGAGGTCAGTGTGGAAACGTCACCGATGGTATTGCCATAGACGTTCACTTGGACAAGGTTTTGACAGTTTGCAAGCGCCGAGATATCAGTCAGCTTATTGTAGTCCATGGACACGTAGGTGAGGTTGGACATACCACCCAGCATATAAATGCTGGATACGCTGTTGTGAGAGCCCTGGACAACGCGCAGCGCACTGGTCTGATTCCACTCTGGCAGCGCATAGACATTGTTATAGGAGAAGTCGATGATTTCAAGGTTATTCAGGGAAGCCAGTGCGGAGATATCCGCAATCTGGTTGTTGGTAAAACTCAATTCCTTCAGCTGGAGGCAGCCCCCCAGGATGGAGATGTCCGTCAACGAGTTGTAGTTCAGCGACAGCGAGGAAAGCAGCTGCAAATTACCAATACCGTTGATGCTGGAAATGGTGTTGTTGGACACATCCAACCAGGTCAGCTTCGGGCACTGCGCCAATGGAGCCAGAGAGCTGACGGAGTTGAAGGAAACATCCAGCTTTTCCAGATTGTACAGGTAGGACAGCATATCCAGAGAGGTGATGGCGTTGAGCTTCATGTACAGCTCCTGCATATGTTCCATTCCTGTCAGTGGTTCCAGATTGCGAATGGTATTGTTGCTGATGTCCAGGTAGGTCAAGGTTTTTACATTTGCCAAATCTGCAATGGTACTCAAACCGCAGTTTGAAAGCACGAGCTTTTCCAGCTTTGTAAGATACTGCAAAACAGACAATTCAGAGGCAGCGAAACGGCATCCGCTTAAATCCAGGGAGCGAAGCTCACTCAAATCAATGAGGTTTTGCAGACTTCCGTTTGGCAGGTTGGTGATGGTCAAATGCTCCAAATGAGTCAGCAGAGACAAATCATCCAGGGTTTGTGCCTGGGCGGGGACGGTAAAATCGGTAATCACCCACAAATCATTGGTGTAGAGCGTTTCCGTTCTGGTCTTGCCCAACTGGTCACGCACTGCCAGTTCCACCGTCGAATCTGCAAAAACAGCAGGCTCCACAACGCCGCCAACGGTATAAGCAAGCACGCTTACAGGGCTTACAAGGCCGGTATCGTCTACGCTGATGCAGTAGATGATAGTTTCGCCCAAAGGAAGCTTAATGGGGGCTTCATAGGGAGTGCTGTTAATGCTGGGGTATTCACCGTTTGTGGTGTAATAAATCGTTCCCGAAGAACTGCTCAACGCAATGCTTGCATAGGTGTTATAGAACCCAGGTGCCTGAGAGGGAGTGGGAGCTGTAGGCCGTGCGGCTTCCAATTCTGCGTGAATCCGCTGATCCGGGATATTTGCCAGCAGAGCAACAGCATCCATCAGTTTATCCTGCTCCACATAGGCTTTGCAGAGCGCTGTATACAGCCGTGCGCTGGGTGTAGCACTAATGGCTTTGGAAAGAGAGACCTCAGCCTTTGTGTAATTGTTGTCGGATTTGTACTGGTTTGCTAGTTCCAGCGCGACATCCTCATCATTCCCGGAGTGGGTATAGGCCAACTTATAAAACCAGGATGACAACGCAGAATTCCCACGAGCGTCATTAACCCGCGCTTCTTTCAGGAGAAAATCCCGGGTAAAAGCACGGTCATAGTCAAATAAATACCAAAAAACACTGGCAACAACCAACAGTGCCAGCAATGCCGACACCACAAAGCGCATAATTTTTCGCATAAAAAAACTCCAATCATGGATTTACTTATCTCGGATTATACCGCAGGTTACGAAAAATGTCAAGAGTAACGGATACTGTAACACTTTACAGCAACTTTTATTGCTTTTCTTTCGCTGTTTTGGCCTGCTTCATGCTCAGGCTGATGCGATGGCGTTTCTCATCCACACTCAGCACAACAACCTTGACAACATCCCCAACCTTAACCGCCTCACTAGGATGCTGCAAGCGGCGGCTGGCGACTTCGGAGATGTGCACCAGGCCATCCTGATGAACGCCGATGTCCACAAAAACGCCAAAGTCAATCACGTTACGCACCGTGCCAGTCAGCTCCATGCCAGGCTTTAAATCTTTCATTTCAAGCACGTCTTTACGCAGAATGGGAGCGGGAAGTTCGTCGCGGGGATCACGGCCCGGTTTTGCCAGCTCTTTCACAATGTCAATCAGTGTCGGTTCCCCAACACCGCAGTCACAGGCGGCTTTGGCACTTCCATACGCCTCCAGCTGCCGGGACAGGGTAGTGCAGTCGGCAGTGTTCAGGAGCTTCAGGAGCGCCTTAGCAGCGGGATAGCTCTCGGGGTGCACACCGGTGTTGTCCAGAATCTCCTTGCTTTCAGGGACACGCAGGAAGCCTGCGCACTGTTCAAAGGCCTTGGGTCCCAGCTTAGGCACCTTTTTCAGCTGACTTCTGCTGGTGAAGGGGCCGTTCTCCTCCCGATACAGCACGATGTTTTTGGCAGTGGTGCTGTTAAGACCGGAAACCTGCTCCAACAGACTCCGGGAGGCGGTGTTGACATCCACGCCGACTGCGTTGACGCAATCCTCCACCACAGCGCCCAGTGCCGCATCCAGCTCCTTTTGGGGGCAATCGTGCTGATACTGCCCAACGCCAATGGCTTTGGGGTCAATTTTTACTAGCTCTGCCAGAGGGTCCTGGAGCCGCCGGGCAATGGACACGGCGGAGCGTAGATTGACATCATAGTTGGGAAATTCCTCCGCAGCCAGGGGAGAAGCGGAATAAACGGATGCGCCAGCCTCGTTAACAATGGCATAGCTGGCATCCGGGAAAGAACGCAGTAGTTCTACGGTCATGGCTTCTGTCTCTCGGGAAGCTGTACCGTTGCCGATGGCAATATGCCTGACATTATGTTTGCGCATGAGGACAGACAACGCCGCAATTGCCTCCTGCTTTTTTCGCTCACTGAAGGTGGGATAAACAACAGCGGTGTCCAGAACCTTCCCGGTTGCATCCACAACGGCAACCTTGCAGCCGTTGCGGTATCCGGGATCCAATCCCATGGTGACAAAGCCTTTTACCGGGGGCTGCATCAGCAGAGGCTTCAAGTTCAGCGCAAAATTGTGGATGGCACCCTGGCTGGCACGGTCGGTCAGCTCGTTGCGGATTTCCCGGGAAATAGAGGGGAAAATCAATCGCTCATAGGAATCCTCGGCTGCTGAACGAACAAACAGAGAAATATCCCGCTGTGGCTTTAATGCAGCGCGGCATACCAGAGCTGCGCCCTCGTTTCCGGGGACAGAAATGCTGATTTTGAGGACTGCCTCTTTTTCGCCGCGGTTGATTGCCAGAATTTGATGGTTCAGCAGGCGGGGGATGGGTTGATTGAAGTCGTAGTACAGGGTATACACACTGTCTGCCTCTGTATCTGCTGCTTTGCACACCAGACTTCCACGCCGCATAATCATTTCCCGCAGCGCCTTGCGGATGTCTGCACGATCCGAGAGATCCTCGGCAATAATGTCGTTGGCACCGGCAAGGGCATCCTCCACTGTGCTGACACCGGCTTCTTCATTGACATAGTCCTTTGCCAGCAGTTCCGGGGACTGACCGTCCTGAGCAAAAATCGCCTCAGCCAAGGGGGCAAGTCCCTTTTCACGGGCAATGGAGCCTCTGGTTCGCCGCTTTTGCTTATAGGGGCGGTATAAATCCTCTACTTCCGCCATGGTTTGGGTAGCATCCAGGG
>URPI01000014.1 GCA_900549705.1 uncultured Eubacteriales bacterium | reverse complement strand
TGGCTGATGAGGGGTGGCGACAGGTTGGTAAATGGATGCAGCTGGATGAATGGCATATGTTCTGGTTTTCTCCACTTAACGGGGAAATCTGAAACTTTTAGCTATCGCCGCCCCTCATCAGCCTCGCTACGCTCAGCAGCTTCCCCCCGGGGGAAGCCAAGGGGAGGTAGCGACGGCTGCTTCCATACAATGCACCCAGTTGTTCCGGAAGCGGCGGGTCGCCTGCTAGGCGACCCCTACAGTGGCGGGGAGGCACCCCGCCAGCGGGCGACTTCGAGCCGCCCCTACTGGTGCTGTGGAAGACACGGGTACTTCGTGCCAGAGGGAAGAAGCCCGCCCAATGAGAATGGCTGGGAGGGAGCATTCCCTCCCAGCCATTGTGCGCGGGGATGTCAGTAAGCTCTTACAGCAGGTCGGGACGGTCGCCCAGGTAGCTGTCGGAGTACAGCATATGGTTCTTGAAGATGTCGCAGGACTTGATGGTTTCCATCAGGCGCAGGTCACAGGGGTTGACAATGGCGGAGGTCAGACCCTGCATCATTGCCATAGCCACCAGAGCGGAGTCCATGATGGGACGAACCTTCTTGGGCGCACCGTTGGAGTTGTTGGACAGACCGCCGGTGGACTTCAGGCCTTCGTCAGCGAACAGCTTGATGGCATTCAGCACGTCCATCTGCTTGTCCTGCATACCCTTGACCACCAGGAACAGGGGGTCAAACCACAGGTCGGTGGCGTCCATGCCGTGGGACAGGCCGCGCTCCAGCATATTCCGGCAGTGCATCATCCGCTCCTCGTTGTCCTTTGCGATACCGTCAGCGGAGCAAAGAGCGATACAGATGGCATCGTTGGCAGCAGCCAGGTCGATGTTGGAGATACGGGAACCCGCGTCAGCAGAGTTGACGATGGGCTTGCCGTTGGTACGGTTGTAAACCTTGATACCGGCTTCGATGGCCTTCTTGTTGGCGGTATCCAGAGCCAGGGGCACGTTGTCGAAGTTCTCCTGCAGCAGCTTGACAGCCCACATCATGCGTTCGGGACCGTCCTTCTCGGCAGGTCCGATGTTCACGTCCAGATAGGTGGCACCGGCAGCAATCTGCTCGGCAGCACGCTTCAGGATGGGAGCGGGATCCCGCTCGTCCATGGCCTTGCGGATGGCGGGGGAGATGCAGTGGATTCTCTCGCCGATGGTGACGAAGGTGGGGGACTCAGGATTGTGACCGGCGTAGTGCACGCCCATGTCCACAACCTCAATCTTGGGCACCTTGGTAGCCAGCAGCTCGTCAAAGGACAGCTCCTTGACTTCCTCCTTGGGAGCGGAAGCGGCCTTGGCAGCAGCCTCGGCAGCGGCGGCCTTGGCGGCAGCCTCGTATTCCTTATCCTTCATGTACTTGGGCAGCTGAACAGCTTCCAGAGGACCGACAACCACGTTCCAGCCGGGCAGCTTCTCAGCAATTTCGCCCTTCATCACGGCAACCTTGCCGGGGATGATCAGGGTGCGGTTCTTAATCTTGTTCTCGATGTCCAGGGTCTCGAAGGTCTTCTTGATGGTGCTGGAGGAGAACTTACCGGCAGCCCAGGCAGTCAGAACGGACATACCGGAAGCGTCGGAGATAATCAGGTTGACGGGCTGGTTGGAGCGCTCCAGTTCGCCGGAAACCAGGAAGTAGGTCAGGGCGAAGTCAACGGTCAGCGCGCAGGGGCTGTTTTCGTCAGCGCCGTTCAGGGGGTAAATCTTGGACTCCACCTTCATGGGCTTCTGGGGGTCGGTGTAGATGTTCTGACGCAGGCCGTACAGAGGCAGGGCTGCGGTGTAGTCCATCTGCTCCATGACAATGATGGAAGCATAGCGCTCGGTGAACATGGCGGCGTAGGCAATCTGCAGCTGCTTGTTGCCCTTTGCCAGCTTGGCCAGGTTCACGATGGAGGGATAGCCGAAGCTGCGGTCGCCGTCCACCAGAGCGGTACGACGCACCTGGACAGCGTTTGCCAAAGTCTCCTTGGCGGTGTTGGCGGTCACGTCCAGCACCAGGTTCTTGTTGCCGGCAGCTTCCAGCTTCTTGACCAGGTCATACAGGTCGGAGATGTTGCCGGCAGAAACGCCCAGGGTAACACCGGCGGCGGTGGCAACAGCATTCATGGCCTCCCAGTTGTCGGGGGTAGCGCCGTTGAGGATGGGCTTGCCAGCCTTGCAGACTTCCACGGCTGCCTTGGCAACTTCCACGTCCTTGATGTCCAGCACCAGGGCACGGTCGGTAGCCATGGCCTTCTTCACCAGCTCCACGGTTGCCTCGGCATCATTGCCGTGGCTCTTGACGTAGACAAATTCCACGTACATCCGCTCGCCGATACGCTCGTAGTCCACCTTTGCCATGTCAGCCAGCTTGGCATCCACCTGGGCGGCATCCATGTCGGTGCAGACGGGAACGGCGAACAGGTTCTTGTTCACCAGGGTCTTCTCGTGACGGAACAGCACGGTCTCGCCGCCCAGCTTCAGGTCATTACCGACGGTAATGGTCTTCATGGGAGGTGCAGTCTGCTCGTTGAGCATTGCCTTTGCGTCATCAGAGAAATACGGGCACTTGTCGATGGACACTGCGCCCTGAGCCACCTTCATGCAGAATGCCATACAGGTGGGGTTGCCGCACTCCTTACAGTTCTTCTTAGGAGACAGCTTAAAAATGTCAAGACCTTTTAAAGCCATTGTATGTATCCTCCTTCCTATCAGACCAGCTCGGTGATGAACTGCTTAATGGTTGCAACAGCAGCGGGGTGACGCATGATAACAGCATCAGCGCCGCCGGTCAGGTTGGCAGCAGCAGTGGCAACTTCCATGCCAACGCCGCGGTCTTCCTGGCTGCCCCAGGCGGGTTCATCATCTTCGGAAGCGGTGGATTCCTTCACAGCCCAGGTGTCGGGGGACACGGGAGCCATGATGGGCATCTGCAGGTCTGCATCGGACTGAGCCAGAGCGGCCAGGCGGACACGGTCCAGGGTGGAAGCAACATACTCATAGCCGTAGCCGACAGCAGCGGTACCAACGTTCATCACGATGGAGGTGGGAGCCACAGTCAGGCCCTTGAGCATGATGTTCAGCTGTTTTGCCAGGTTGATGTCGTCGGCGGTTTCAGCGCCAACCTTCTGACCATAAGCCAGCGCAACGGAAGCGCCCACGGTCTTATAGTCTTCGTTGCGGGCGGACAGCACCAGGATGTTCTTGCCCTGGAGTGCCTCAGCAATCTTGCTGAACAGCTCGCCGTCCTTCTCGATGTTCTTGCAGCCCATGACCACAATGGGCATGGACACCACCTCTGCCACAGCCTTTGCGTCGGCGACGCAGTCGGCAACGCTGCGGTTGGCACCGTTGGGGTCTGCGGACTCGAAGTGCAGGCACAGGAAATCAGCACCGGGCATGGTCTCTGCGCGCTTTGCGTAGTCAGCCATGGTGGTGCAGCCGGCGTAGAATTCCTTCAGGCCGGGAACGTTCCATTCGCTCGCGCAGTCGGAAATCTCAATGCCGATCTTGGGCGCGTTTTCGATGGATGCGTCAAAGGTGTAGAAAGGCAGTACATTCTGACCACCGATGACGATTGCCTTGTCGCCGGTGCCCAGGGTGACGGCGTTAATTGCGCCGCGATATGCCACCTTCTTGGGTGTAAAAGCCATATTGATGTTTCCCCCTTGTTTTTACTTTCTTTGGAATAAAGTTTATTCACGGGAATCGCTCTGCAAAAGGCTGTTGCCTCAGCACTCCGGCAGGGACGATTTTCCGGCGCTCTGCTTGAAAGCCCCGGAAAATCGCACCTCCCCAGTGGACAGAGGATTTCCGAAGAATACATGATGTTTTGCGCAGGCGCAGCGCACCCCTCCCCTTCCGGGGAGGCAAGAGCGCTTCACACCTATTTAGAATTACAGCCCGATGTTTTTCAGAACATCCCGCAGCGCCGTTTTCATCACGTCGGAGTCGGGCAGCTTTGCGGAAGGCTCGCCGTTGCAGTCGCAGCGGTAAACCTCGTCATCCTGGGGCAGCACGCCGAACAGCTTCAGACCATGGCGCTGGATTTCCTCTTTCACGCCATCGTCCAGAACGCCGCCGGGTGCCCGGTTGATGATCAGACCCATCTGACCGGGGTTGAGCCCCATGTCGTCAATCATTTCCGCAATCCGTGCCACGGCCTGAACGCCCCGGCGGGAGCAATCGGAAATCAGCAGCATGGTGTCTACATGGGGCAGGGTGCCCCGGGCAACGTGCTCCAAACCGGCTTCGTTGTCCATGACAATATAGGAATAGTTCTTGGCGTACTTGTCCACCTGGGTTTTCAGCACGCCGTTGACGTAGCAATAGCAGCCCTTGCCCTGGGTGCGCCCCATGACAATCATGTCGAAATCATCGTCTTCAATCAGGGCATCATTGAATTTCATCTCGGCATAGTCCGCCTTGGTCATGCCCTTGGGAATGGTGCCCTTCAGCTCGGCCTGAGCCATTTCTTCCCGAATCTGCCCCAGGGAAATGTCTGCCTCCACGCCCAGAACCTCGTTGAGGTTGGAGTTGGCATCGGCATCCACCACCAGGACAGGCCCCTGATGTTTTTTGCACAGGTAATCAATAATCATACCGCAGGTTGTGGTTTTGCCCACGCCGCCCTTGCCGGCGACTGCAATGGTATGGGGAGTTGCCATAAAAAAACGCTCCTTTGCGAGAACATTCTGCATCGGAATGCAAATTTGGAATATCACATACCGATACAAATATATCGTAACACATTTGATTTGGAAATTCAACCCTTTTTCTAAGAAAAACCGTCCTTCCAATAGAAAAACAGGAGTCAAGACAAAGCCTTGACTCCTATTATTCTAAAGTGAATAGTGAAAAGTGAAGAGTGAATAGGTGAGATGCCATCCAACCTATTCACGATTCCTTATTACTTCTTACTTCATCTCAACCCCAGGGATTTTCGGTGGCGTAGGGCAGGGACTTGGGCTGGTTGTAGGCGATGTCCTGGATGCCGAAGTATTTCAGCACCTCGAACAGGTACTTGCCGCAGTGGGCAAAGGCCACAGCGCCGTGGTGGGGATAGCGCTTCTGCACCAGCACATGGCGGTAGAAGCGACCCATTTCGGGAATGGCGAACACGGCGATGCCGCCGAAGGAACGGGTTGCCACAGGCAGAATTTCACCCTCTGCCACATAGCTGCGCAGGTTGCCCTCGCTGTCGCACTGGAGGCGATAGAAGGTAATCTGAGAGGGAGCGATGTCGCCTTCCAGGGTGCCGCGGGTGAAGTCGGGTTCGCTGCCTGCCGGCTCCAGCAGACGGTGCTGAATCAGCTGGTACTTCACGGCGCAGTCGGAGCACATCTTGCAGCTGGGGGTATTGCCGCAGTGGAAGCCCATGAAGGTATCGGTAATCTTGTAATCGAACTTGCCCTTGATGTCCTCGTCATAGATGTACTGGGGCACGGAGTTGTTGATGTCCAGCAGGGTCACGGCATCGCCGGTGATGCAAGCGCCCAGATACTCGGAAACGGCACCGTAGATGTCCACCTCGCAGGCCACGGGGATGCCGCGGGAGGCCAGACGGGAGTTGACATAGCAAGGCTCAAAGCCGAACTGCTCGGGGAATGCGGGCCAGCACTTGTCGGCAAACACCACATATTCCCGGTCGCCCTTGTGGGCTTCTGCCCAGTCCAGCAGGGTCAGCTCAAACTGCGCCATCCGCTCCAGCATATCGGAGTAGACCTTTTCGCCCATTTCCGCCTTCATGTCCTCCATGATGGCAGCCACACGGCTGTCGCCCTTGTGGGCATTGTAGGAGACCAGCAGATCCAGCTCGGAGTTCTCCTCCACCTCGATGCCCAGCTCATACAGACCCTTGATGGGGGCGTTGCAGGCAAAGAAGTCCTGAGGACGGGGGCCGAAGGTGATGACCTTCAGATTCTTCAGGCCGATGATGCCCCGGGCGATGGGCTCAAAGTCCCGAATCATCCGGGCACAGTCGGCGGCGGTGCCGATGGGGTACTCGGGGATGTAGGCTTTCAGGTGGCGCATACCCAGGTTATAGGAGCAGTTGAGCATACCGCAGTAAGCGTCGCCGCGGCCGTTAATCATATCGCCGTCACCCTCGGCAGCGGCAATGCACATGGCAGGACCATGGAACTTCTTGACCAGCAGGGTCTCGGGGGTCTCGGGGCCAAAGTTGCCCAGGAACACCACCAGGGCGTTGACACCGTGGGCACGGACATCGGCAATGGCAGCGGCGGCATCCTTCTCGTTTTCAACGGTGATGGGGCATTCATACAGGCCCTCGCCGTAGGCAGCCACAATATTCTTGCGGCGCTGGGTGGACAGGGCAATGGGGAAGCAGTCACGGGAAACGGCAATAATGCCCAGCTTGACTTCGGGAATGTTGTTCATGGTAATTGGTCTCCTTTTCTTTTCAGTCAGATAGAATCGGCAATGTCAATGTTTTCGCCCACCAGACCCACATAGGCCCCCTGGGCGGCTTCGCTGGATTCGGCATGAGCCAGCAGCCACTTGTTTCTTGCCCACAGCAGCTTGTCTTCGGGGGCCAGCTGGCGCAGGGCGGGCTTATCGGTATTGGTCAGCCAGGGCAGCGCCACCATCACCCGGAAGCCCTTGGCTGCATCGGTGTGGCAGGGGGCATAGTGCAGCGCCGTGGCGTACACCTCTACCAGCGTCCCGGCAGGGGCACGGAAGGCCTTGACCTTGGCGGTGTCCAGCTTGCCGTTTTCGTCGATGTCGTCCATCTTTGCCAGCAGCAGGATGAAATCCTGGGTGCCCAGGTTAAATTCGGAATCCCGGTGATATTCCAGGCAGTTGAGCTTTGTGTTGTGACCGTTGCACCAGCCCAGCTGGACGGGCATACCGCCATAGAGATTTTCACTGACCTGTACCGCCGCAGGCAGATTTTGCAGCAGCGGCTCTGAGGGAACATAGTCAGTGCCCGCAGGCAGGGGCGTTTTTTCCAGCGCAGTGAGGATTTCCTTGCAGGTGTCCTCCATGCCGGTGACCACCTTGCCATAGGGCTTGAATGCGGAATCAAATACGGAAAGAATTTCCATGATTATGCCTCCTTTGATGCGCAGCGGTTTATCCTGAACAGACTGAAAGCCGCAGCTTCCCCTTTATTGTATATCTTTTGACATGGCTTCTCAATGCCCAGTTGGTGAATTTCATTAGACTAATTTGCTTTTACAAAATTTTTGGAGGATTGCATATTTTCTTCACGGTGGATTCATGCAAAATAACCGAAGCAAAACGGGCTGCTCACCTGCACGATGGTTTGCAATGGAAATTTGCAAGCGCGCGTGCCGCGTTGGCTGCAAAGAGCGTTTCGGCGGCTTCTGCCGCCTTGCAGAAGCCGTGGTTATGGCACAGCCAACCAAACGGCTGAATTTTTAACCGTTGTTTGCAAAAGCTGCTGTATCTTTTCTTTTTTCTACGGTTGGATGAATCTGCAATACCTTGCTTTTCGGCCAGATTCGGTAGGATGCACCCTGAAATAAAAAATTTTTAGTTTTTCCTTAAATCTATTGAGAATTTCTGGGTCTTATGATAAAATGTACCAAAAATATACCTCTGTCATTTGCACTAAAAAGGCAAATTGCGGCGTATATTTACGAAGTACAACGAAATAAGGAGGCCTTTTTTATGAATTTTTTTGCAAATATGCATCCGGTCAGCGTTGTTGTGATTGTCATGATTCTGATGCTGTTCATCCTGTCGGTGGTGCTGCTGATGACAGTCAGCACATCCTACCGGAAGCAGAAGAAGCTTGCAACCGTTGGCGACACCCACCGCAGTGCGCTGGTGCGGGATGTGCTGCAAGAGTTTACCGCCGCCTATAATACCTTTGGACAGGAAACCAACACCCCCGCCATCATTACCAGCGTGATTCACGAGGACATGAGCTTTTTCCTGTTCTGTGAGCGCTTCCTCAACAACGCCGTGTCCCTGTTTGTCACCATGGGTCTGCTGGGTACGTTCCTGGGCTTGAGCCTGTCCGTCAGCTCTCTGTCCCAGCTGCTGGGCAGCACTGCCGACTGGCAGAACGCCCTCAACAACATGGGAAGCGGTCTGCTGTCCGCTCTGTCCGGCATGGGTGTTGCATTTTACACCTCGTTGGTGGGCGTTGGCTGCTCCATTATTCTGACGATTCTGCGCTCCATCTTCAATCCCGAAGCCATCCGGGAAGAACTGGAAACCGAACTGGAGCTGTGGCTTGACCACCGGGTTGCTCCCCGCCTGAACACGGACCGCCCCAAGGAGGATTCCCAGTTGGTCAAGCAGATGATTGGTGGCCTGAATGCTGCTGCCAATGCCATCAACGATGCCCTGAAGGGAACGACCGATGAACTTCAGCAGAGCCTCACCGGCTTCAATGCCACGGTGGACTGCTTCAACCAGGGCGTCCGCGACTTCTCGGAATTTGACTACAACCTGCGGGGCACGGTGGAAAAGATGGATGTTGCCGTGCGGGATTTGACCGCTGCCATTCGACGGGTGGCCCGCAACACCGAAGGGAGCGAGAAAAAATGAGAAAAGCCGCCCCGCGCAGCCGCAAGGAGTCTGGCAGCAGCGGAGAGCAGGGTTTCTGGCCGTCCTATACGGATATGATGTCCGCCGTGGCGCTGATTCTGTTTTTCCTGATGCTGCTGGCCTACATTCAGAACATCATCACTAACAATGACCTGTCCCATAAAGAGGAGGAGCTGCGGGATACCATCACGAAGCTGGCCTCGGTTAGCCAGCAGGTGAAGGACAAAGAATCCGAGCTACAGGAGGCATCGGATAATCTGGAAACCGCCCGCAAGGATTTGGATGATCAGCAGATACAGCTGGATAGTCAGCACGCCAGCATCATCGAGCAGGCCAATATGATTTTGCAGCAGCAAACCGACATCGAAAGTCAGAAAGCAACCATTGAACAGCAAAAGCAGTGGATTGCGCAGCAGCAGCAATATCTGGACGACACCCAGGCAGAGCTGACCGAGGTGCGGGGTCAGATGCAGGCGGCAGCCTTCCTGCGGGTGGATATTGTGGAGAAAATCCGGGAGAGCGCGGAAAGCGTCCTGGGCACCAACAGTTCCATCTCCGTCAGCGAAACCGGCAGCCTGGTGCTCAGCGAGAGTGTGCTGTTTGACCGAGGCTCCCCTGCGCTGAAGGCCAACAGCAAGGCTGTGCTTGACCAGCTGGCCATTGGCTTTGCCAACTTCCTTGCCAACAGCGATAGCGCCCAGTATGTGGACACCATCGTGATTGGCGGCCACGCCGACAGCACCGGTGATGAAAGCTATAACCGCAGCCTTTCCTCCAACCGTGCAACCAATGTGCTGCAATACCTGATGACCACTCAGAACAGCATTCTGAATCCCTATGCCCAGTATTTCTGTGCCGCCGGCTACGGCTCTACCCGCCCGGTTGCCACCAACGACACCCCTGAGGGGCAGGCACAGAACCGGCGCATTGAGATTTCCATTACGCTGAAGGACGAAAGCGTGCTGGAGGCCTTGGAGCAGTACCTGGCCATCAAGATTCCCGGCGAGGAATCGTCGTCTTAAATTCAAAAACAGCCACCGCAGTTTTGACAAGCTGCGATGGCTGTTTTCTTTTGGAAGGGAATGGGATTTGATTAGGCGTTCTGCTCCTTCTTCATGGCAGCGCAGCCAATCAGAATGGTCCAGACGTAGGCACAGGTCTTGGGAATCATCAGCATCCCAATCATGGGGATGGTATCAGCCCACAGCACCACGGGAATGTAGAAGCCGAAGCTCAGCACGATGGTCAGCCACATCCAGCGGAAGGCGGTGTCGTTCTTTTCCTTGGCGCTGCGGTAGAACAGCACGATAATCAGCAGACCCAGCAGGGCAAATGGAATATTGCGGTAGATGCCCCAGGACAGGGGGGACTGCGCTTCCAGCCAACGGTTCTGCGGCATCATGCACAGCACCACACGGGCGGCGGACAGCAGGTAAACAGCCAGGGTAGCGGACTTCTGCCCCTTGATCTGGTATCTCTTTCTCCAGACATAGTACAGCAGCACATAGAAGACGGTCATGGTCACAGAGGTAATCCACTTGCCCAGACCCAGGGGCACAACGTAGTTTTCCAGGCCGGTGGTGCACAGTGCCAGTGCCCGGGGAACCAGATGAAAGGAATCGCCTGCGCCCAGCACCACAGCCATCCAGCCAAAGAGGCGGAACTGAGAGCCACGCTTGCTGCTCCGAATCATGCGGATGCCCACGGTAATCACGGTTACTAGGTAAACCAGGTCAAAAAGTGTTTCGATAATTGCTTGCATTGTTTTTTGCTCCTTTGAAGTGATGGTGAAATTGTATCTTGATACCAGCCCCGCTGAGAGACTCGTATCAATACAGGATTCTATAATGAACAGTGTTCATTATAGCCCATAAAAAACTCCCACACCAGTGGGATGTTTTTTAGGGAAGCTCTGATTCAATCGGCAAGAGCTGACGGCGAAAGATTTTTTTCCCAGACAAGGGTTGGAAAATGAGGGAATACTGTATGTATTTCCCATTTTTCAAACCGCAGTATGGGGGGCAAAAGATTCGCCGCTCATCCGCAGACGATTTATTCAGAGTTTCCTTCGTAGAGGGTTCTGCGCACGACTTCCAGCACGGTGCTGGGGTCAAAATCCTGGCGCACCAGGGCGGAAAGCATGAGAGAAAACAGAACGCCTGCAAATTTTTCCGGGGTAAACTGCTGGTTAAAGGCATCTTCCCTGACATGGCTGTCGTTTTTCAGCACATCGCACAGGCTGCTTAGAATGTGCTGCCATGCTTCGTGCATCTTCTCTTTTCCGCCGGTCATCCCGTGCTGGATAAACACCAGGGAGTGATGGGCGAAGAAGCCGGGATACTGCTGGCAGCCGTATTCCATCTGCTGATACATCCACCGGATGCAGCTCAGGGTATCCTGAAAGGCTTCGCCGTTTTCCGGGTGATGAAAAATGTCATTCCAGACGCTTTCCACCGCGGCGCTGACCAGCGCAGTTTTGGAATCGAAGTAATTGTAGACAGACCCCACGGAAACGCCGCAAGCAGCCGCCACCGACCGCATATTCACAGCAGCCCAGCCATTCTGCTGAATCAGGATTCTGCTGGCTTTCAGGATTTCTTCTCTGGATGTCACAATGGTATTCATTCAATCACCTCAATCTGAACAATGTTCATTATAGCGTCGACATCCGTTTTGTCAAGAGAAAATTTCAAAAAGTGCAAAAAATTTTCGGGCAGTGATGCCCGAAAATCAGATGTAATGGATGCCGCGGTATTACGGGGGAAGGGGTCATTCCCAAAGATTTTGAGCCGACCCTGCGAAGCGTAAAAGCATTCAATCCAGCACCATTTTGGCGGTGCGCACGCACTGGCTCACGTCCCCTGCCTGGAGGCATCGGAGCAGCAGCTCGGCGGCAGCGTGAGCATCGCTCCCCGCCCGGTGGTGGTCAAGGGGAATGGAAAGCTCGCTGCAAAGGGTGTTCAGCTTGTAATTGGGCATTCCAGGCAGCGCCGCCCGGGCAAAGCGCACCGTGCACACATACCGCGTCCAGCGATGCCAGCGGATGCCGTAGGCATCCAGACATTTGGCCAGCACCCCCATGTCAAAGGGGGCGTTGTGGGCAACCAGCATCCCGCTGTCAAACAGGGGTTCAAGCTCCTGCCACAGTGCCGGGAAGGTGGGGGCTGCCTCAACAGCCTCCGGTGTGATACCGGTGAGCTGGATGTTGAAGGGGTCAAAATGGGCTTCCGGGTTCACCAGGGTGGCAAACTCCCGGGTAATCACCCCGTCCTCTACCACCGAGATGCCAATGGCACTCATGCGGTTGTTGCGGCTGTTGGGAGTTTCCGTGTCAAAGACAATGTATCTGGAACCCATGTTACATCACCATGCAGCGCACCTTGCCAATGGAAATATACCCATTGACCACCGCCCGCAGGTCACTGTCGTCAGAAGCCGGATGGGTGGCGTAGTCCAGGGGCTCCAAGTCCGGGTACTGCACGTTCTTTTCACCTGCGGCATCCATCACATAAAGCGTCCCCTTGTAGTAACCGCCCACGGCTACGGTGCGGTCACGCAGAATGCCGTTGCAGGAGCCGGTGGGGATGTTTACATTCCAAATCTCATTGGGGGCACAGGGGGTGGGCAGCAGCTCTGCCAGAATACCGGGCAGGTATTCCCTTGCATTGTCGTAGCCGCCCAGGTTGTTCTGGGACAGGGCAATGGCGGGGATGCCGCTCATGAGAGCTTCCATGGCCGCGCCCACCGTGCCGGAGTAGGCAATGTCATAGCCAACATTGTAGCCATGGTTGATGCCGGAGAGCACCACGTCCGGCTTTTCGGGCATAATGGCATCCAGCGCTGCCCGGATGCAGTCGGCAGGAGTGCCGTCCAGGGAATAGGCGGTCACGCCATCCATGCCCCATTCGTGCTTTCTCAGCCCCATGGGACGATCCAGCGTGATGCGGTGGGACATGGCGCTGCACTGGCTGGCGGGTGCCACCACAGTGACATTGCCGAACTGCGCAGCGGCCTCCGCCAGAAGGGAAATGCCCGGGGCATTGATGCCGTCATCGTTGGTAATTAAAATATTCATAGCGTCTCCTTTTAATGCAGCACGGTGAGCCATTTGGTTTTGTCCACCACAATGCTGCCCCGCTCCAGCACATAGTCCATAATCAGCTCGGAAATTTCCGTCTGCTGCTGGGATACCCGCTCGCAGCTGCGGAAGCATTCATAGCCGCCGGTGCCGGAGGATCGATAATTGTTCATGCACAGGGTGAGCCACCGGTCTTCCGACAGCTCCTCCCCCTGATAGCGGATGGAGGTAACCCGGCTCCCCACGGGGTTGCGGATGTCCATGGTCACATCAATACCGGCAAAATAATCATAGTTGTAATGTTCTACCTTGGGCTTCAGGAAGTCCTGACTTACTTCCAGCGTGCCATCTGCCCGGCGGGCAAAATACTGGGCGCAGCGTTCCAGAGCAGCTTTCAGCACGGCGCGGTTCACTTCCAGTGTTTGCAGGGTGTTGGGGTAGATGTAGGTTGCAACCACATCCCGCACGGTGATGTCCTGCTGGAAGCCCTTGACCTCATTTCCAAGGCTGGTGCAGGAAATGTCCGCCCCGGAGGCAGCCAGCTGCACCTGATTGAAGAAATTGGCAATGCCGCTGCCAAATTCTGCCATAACGATGTGGTCCTCCGGCAGAAGCGGCACATCCAGATGCCCCACCGGGCGATCCAGCCACTGTGCCGCCCGGGCATCCAGCGGCTCCAGAATGGCGGCAGCCTCCGGGTTCGTGGTGCTTCCGGCGGGAACCAGGCTGCCCTCCATGGACAGCTCCCCGCCATCCAGGGTCAGCTCCATCCGGGCAAAATGCTTTGCCTTGTCGCCAGTCTGGCACACATAGGTGTTCAACACCTTGCGGGGGGCAATGGGAATATGCTGATGACCGGTGAGCAGCACGTCAAATCCCAGCTCCCGGCAAATCCGGTAGCCCTGGTTTTCATCGGAGGCGGACAGCAGCACCCCGGTGTCCAGGTCGTTTTCAAAGCCGCCGTGGTAGATGCAAATGGTGATGTCCACCCGCTCCTGCTTCAGCGCTTCCAGGGCAGTCTTTGCCGCCGGGACAGGGTCTGTGATGGTAAGTCCGGCCAGATTTTCCGGCTTCTCCCAGATGTTGACATGATGGGTAACGATGCCGGTCAGGCCCACCCGCAGGCCGTTTTTCATGGTGACCACGGCGGTTTTTTCCACTCCTCGCAGCCCCTCCACATTGGCGCAGAGGCAATAGGCATCAGTGGAAGCCAGGAAGCGATTCAGATATTCCTGCCCGTAGTTAAAATCATGGTTGCCCAGGGTGAAAAAATCATAGCCGCCGCAGTTGAGCATCTGGGCGGGGACGCAGGGATTTTCCAGGCCGTTTTTATGGAGAAAATAGGTAAAGGGACTGCCCTGCAATGTATCGCCGCCGTCAATGATCAGGGTATTCCCGTCATTTTGAAAGCGGCTGATGCAGTTGGCAGTACCGGTATCGGCGCGCTCCCCGGTGGCATAGTCCAGGGGGGAGAAATAGCCGTGCATATCGCTGGTAAAATAAATGGTCAGTTTTTTCATAATGTTTCCTTCCGGACTGGGATAAGTGCATTGGGATAGAAATGGGAAAGGGACGCTGTGCATCGCATGGGATGTACCCATCATTTTCCCCGCCCACTGTAGGGGAGGCTCGTAGCCTCCCGCTTGCGGATGGAACAACGCAGAACGTTGAATGGAACCAGCTCCCGCAACTGCCTCTTGGCTCCCTCTCTGAGGGAGCTGCTGAGCGAATGCGAAGCTGAGGGAGTGTCGTAGGTTGAATGGCATATGCCTGTTGTTTTGCAGCGCCAACTGTAGGGCACTCCCTCAGTCAGCCCGTTCGGGCTGACAGCTCCCTCAGAGAGGGAGCCGAGGCGGCTGCGCCGCTGGCGGGAGGCTAAGAGCCTCCCCTACGGGTTGACCGGGAAGCCAATGCCATTCAACGAGCCTCTCTGTTGCGGCGGCTTCGCCCCTTGCTTACTTTCCCTGTGCCAATTTGGTGCGAACCTTGGTGGAGAAGAACTCAATCACCACCACCAGCAGCATCAGCCCCCACACGAAGGAGCCAACCATGGCCCAGCGGCGGCTGTTGAGGCACTGCACCAGGGAAGCGCCGATGCCGCCTGCGCCCACAATGCCCAATGTGGTGGCATCCTTCAGGTTGATGTCGAACCGATAAATGGTGGTGGAAATGAAGCTGGCGGTCAGCTGGGGGATAACGCCGTAGCGGATTTTCTGGAAGGGGGTGCAGCCCATGGCATCCAGGCTTTCCAGAATCTTGGTGTCCAAGTCCTCAATGGCGGTGATGTACATCTTGGAAATCATGCCGATGGAGCACACGCTTTGGGTGATAACGCCGCAGGCTGCACCGGGGCCGGTGACCCGAATCCACATCAGCGCCCACACCAGGCTGGGAATGGTCCGAATCAGGAGAATCACCACCCGGAAGGCATAGGCAATGGGCTTGGGCATGATGTTCTCGGAGGCCAGAAAGGCAAAAGGGATTGCCAGAATGGCACCAAACAGCGTGCCCAGAATAGCAATGGCAATGGTTTGCAGCAGCAGATAGGGCACATCCGTTTCGGATAGGCCGAACATCAGGGCGGTGTCCGGGTGAAAAATGCCGGAAACAACACCCTTTGCCACGCTGGAGCCGGTGGAGGTCAAGCCGCTGAAATGCACATCGGAGCCGGACCAGCCGATTAAGAATGCCAGAATCAACACAATGGCAGTGTACGCCAGCCATTTCCGGGGGCGCAGGGCATAGGCCTCGGCCACGGTAAGCTTGTGGTCAAGGGTATCTAAAATTGAACCGTTTTTCTTTTTCATACCGCAGCCTCCTTTAGCTCAACTTCTTGCGCAGGTATTCGCTGAGAAATTCGATAATGACCACGACCACCAGCAAGCTCAAAAGCACCATGCCCAGGCCGTTGTAGTCCCGCCAGCCGATGCGCTCGTTGATGGTGATGCCCAGACCGCCGGCACCCACATAGCCCAAAATGGCAGAGGCGCGGACGTTCATTTCAAAGCAGTACAGGCAATGGCTCAGGTATACCGGCAGAATCTGGGGCACGCAGGCCGACCAGAAGGCTTGGAATTTGTTGGCACCCAAAGCTTCCATGGCCTCGAAGGGCCCCATGTCGATGGTTTCAATGCTCTCATACAGCATCTTTGCCACAATGCCAAAGGTGAAAATAGCAATGGAAACCGTACCGGCGAAGGTGCCCAGGGAGAAAATCAAGGCACACACCAGGGCAATGACCAGGGTGGGCAGGGTGCGAATCAGACCCAGCAGCACCCGCAGCAGGCTGACGACAAATTTATTGTGGTCAATGTTGCTGGAGGCCAGCACCGCAATGGGTAGAGCGGCAGCACAGCCAATCACCGTGCCCAGAATGGACATCTTGATGGTGTCCACCAGGGGGCCGACTACCTTGGGGAAGAAGGACCACTTGGGGTTAAAAAGTTTTTCCAGAATGGTGACAATGTTTTTGCCTTTTTTGATGATGACGGAAAACTGAAAGCCCGTCATGTGCAGTGCCCAGGTGACCGCAATGACCACCAGAATGCAGATAACGCCCATGCGGCTGCGGGGGCGCTCCACGGTGTTGCCGCTTTTGGTGGTGATGACCTCCGGCTTGCGCAGGGTCAGCGCCAAAATAGCTGCAAAGACTGCAAGCTCCGCAATCAGCAAGTGATTGTAAGTGAGAATGTTAGCCATGGTGTGCCCCTCATTCCTTGTCCATGGTGGGAACGGCGGTGCCGTTGTAAACTTCGTCCAGCTGCTCCTGAGTAATGGTGTTGGCCGGGCCGTCAAAGACAATCTCGCCTGCACGGACACCGATGACCCGGTCGCAGTATTTCAGAGCCAGGTCAACATGGTGGATGTTCAGCAAAATGGAAATGTTGTATTCCTTGTTGATGCGTACAAAGTCGGCCATGACCTGCTTGGCGGTGATGGGATCCAGAGAGGCCACCGGCTCGTCCGCCAGAATGATGCTGGGGTTCTGGTTCAGGGTTCTGGCCAGTGCAACGCGCTGCTGCTGACCGCCGGAGAGCTGGTCACAGCGGGTATAGGCCTTGTCCAGAATGCCCACCTTGTCCAGGCTTTCCAGGGCACGCATCTTCTGCTCCTTGGTAAACACGCCGAACAGCACCCGCCAGAAGGGCATCTCCGGCACATCGGCGGTGAGTACGTTTTTCAACACGGTGCTGCGGGATACCAGGTTGAAGCTCTGGAAAATCATGCCGACCTTCCGGCGGAACTTCCGCAGGGCTGCCCCCTTGAGGGTGGATACATCCACATCATCCACAATCACCTGCCCCTTGGTGGCATCGTGCATCCGGTTGATGCAGCGCAGAATGGTGGACTTACCGGCACCGGACAGGCCAATGATGGCAACAAATTCACCCTGCTGAATTTGCAAATTGATGTTTTTCAGTGCAGTGAAGCCATTGGGATAGGTCTTATAGACATTTTTAAATTCAATCATGGACGTGACATTCCTTCCTTTAGATAAAGACTTTGGACAAAATGGCCTTCTTTTTGTATTATACAACAGCATTCCACTGGATGCAATCTTTTTTCGACTCCTGTTTGTGCAAATACTGCCGCTCAAGGGGCACAAAGGTTGGCATTTTGCACACCGGGGATAGACCTGTCCTGACACTTCGCACCAAAACAAAATGGATGCTTCCCGTAAAAATCCGGGAAGCATCCATGATGAAAAACGATTGATTCAGTTCAGCCGACTGTGCCGGAAATCTGGACACATATCAGCCGGAGGGGAGAATCCCTTATCAGCCGGCGACAACAGCCATAGCGGCGCGGGCACCGTCATAGTCGGAGTCAACAGCCTTTGCATAACCGGCGTGGCTATAGATATTGAAGATAGCCTTGCCTTCGTCGGTGTTGATGATGTTGATGAAGCAGTTCTGGAGCGCTTCCACAATCTCGGGGGTGTAATAGGGAGAAGCCTTGGAGATTGCAACGGTATCGTTGTAGATGCCTTCGGTCACGCCGATAACATTCAGCTCATCCCAGATGGGAGCCTTGCGGCCCATGCCCTGCTTGCCGGTCTCGTCCTTTTCGCCTTCGGGCAGCATCCAGGAAGCCTCATAGTCGTTACGGCCATCGGCGTAGCACACGATGATGTCCACAGATTCAGCAGCAGCGTAGGAGAAAGCGGTGCCGTAGCCGGAGTCAATGGGAATGACGTTGGAGAGGTCGGACAGCTTCTTGCCATCGTAGTTCTCCATCAGCCACATGGTGGGATAGATGTAACCGGCAGAGGAGGAGGTCTTCTGCACGCCCCAGCTTGCCTTGTCCAGGTCTTCCCAGGTCAGCTTTTCGCCGGCATTGACCTTGGCAGCCAGCTGCTTGCCGTACTCGGAAGGAGTGGCGTAAATCAGGGAGCGATAGTAGGTGACCTGAGGGCCGTCCTTCTTCGTGGCGTTCTCAACGCCGTTCCAGTCAGCGGGGTTGGTGGAGTCGTTGCTCAGGCCATTACGGGTAGCGGTCAGGATCACGTCCACATCATCGGAATAGAGGGCGTAAGTGCCGCCGGGCAGCCAGCCCAGATCGATGGTGCCGGCAGACATTGCTTCGCCGGTGGCATCGTAGTTGGTGCCCACGGTGATGTCAACCTCATCGATGTCATAGCCCAGCTTTGCCATTTCAGCCTGCACCAGTTCGGGCAGGTTCGCGGTACCGGCGATGATCACATCGGCATCCTTGGAGGGAACGAACTCCAGCGTCAGCTTGTCGAAATGCTGATTTTCGGCAGCGGCGGAGACTGCCAGCAGGGACATTGCCATCATGACGGCCAGCGCCAGGCAGAGAATGCGGGACAGTTTTTTCATAATTGTTCTCCTTTTTGTAGTATGGTGTTGTTTATTACTACCAAGGTCATTATACAACGCCCTTCGCGCTTTTTCAACAGGAAAACGCAAATTTTACATGGCGCTGATGAAGTGATGAAAAGTACTTTACAATTTCGCCGCGATTATTTGCAATGATTCATTGAATTTGCTATAATTCTAAAAATATTTGTGACAAGAAAGGCTAAACCGGTAGTAGATAAGTGAAGGCCCTTCAAATATACGCAAGGGAGGTTATCGAATGGATGACAGCCAAATCATAGACCTTTACTGGAAGCGACAGGAAAATGCTGTGCCCGAAACAAAAAAGAAATATGGGCGGTACTTATTTTCTATCGCAAATCATATTCTGGCACAATATGAGGATTCTGAGGAATGCGTGAGTGACACACTCCTTGGCGCATGGAACTCAATTCCACCGCATAAACCCACTGTTTTATCTGCGTACCTGGGGAAAACCACGCGCCGACTGGCATTGAAAAAACACCGAAGCAATACTGCCAAAAAAAGAGGCGGCACAGGAGCAGACCTGTCACTGGAAGAATTATCCGATTGCATTCCGGCAGAACAAACGATTGATGCGCAGATGGATAACCGCGAGTTGGCGGAAGTCCTGAATCGCTTTTTGTCTGAACTGCCAGCTCCGCAGCGACAGGCATTTGTGTGCCGCTACTGGTACTGTGATTCCATCTCAGAAATTGCACAGAGGTTTTCCTGGAGTGAGAGCAAGGTGAAAATGTTGCTGCTTCGGACAAGAGAAAAGCTAAGACAATACCTGAAAAAGGAGGGGATTTTCATATGAATACAATTCGCTTGCAGGATGCTATTGGTGAAATTCAGGATTCGTTTATTTTGGAAGCCCACACCACAGAGAACCAGGCAAAGCCGAAAAAATGGTTGGCGCTTTTGCTGGTGGCGGCCATTCTTGCACTGGGGCTGATTGCCTGCGCGCCAATGCTCTTTAGCAGCATTTCCGGCGATGAACTATCATTGAAAGCTTGCTATACCGGGGAAGGCGTTGTGGAAATCACCGTTGAGAATAAATCCAGCAAGAATCTCAAATTCCAGCCAAAACTAAAGCTAAAGCGCTGGTCGGATGACGTGGAAATACCCGCGAATGGAAAGGCCGTTTTCGCAAATACACAGATTGCGCCGGCAAGCAGCGGCGTGATGACCGTTGACCTCTCGAACGCCTATGACCTTGATGAATTAGAAATGCCGCTCCTCAATGACTGGTATTACATTGTATTGACGAATAACAATTTCCATTTCGGCCAAGACTGGATGTGCAGTGTCTCTTTTTCTGAAAAGGAAAGTATGGATGAACCGGTCTATCCGGTGCAGCTCAGTCCCGCAGAGGCAGACCCGGCGCTTGTCCGGCAGATGAATACCAATTTGCAGTCATTCTTTGAAGAATCTATCCTTGCTGATAAAGAAAAACGGGCAGAAGTGATGGAGGCTTATTACGAACGATGTATGGATGTAATCCGTACATCTGGGAAAAATGTAATTCATCCTATTTCGCCTGCACCGACTTTCTTGATTGATAAACTTCCAGTGGGAACTATCCTGGATAAAAACATCCCGGAGGATATGCAGTATCAGCTGATTGGCTTAAATATCGCATCAATGGATAGCTACGCATTCCCTGTGGGCGCATCCTGGGCAGATACGGCGTATATCTTTAGCATCATTGTGCCGCAAAAGGCAGCTGACCTGTATGAAGCCGCCGGAGGCACAATACAAGTTACTTATGTCATGGCTTTTGATTCCGAACAAGTCGCTCAGAAAGATGTGTATACGCTGATTCATGGTCAACTTCTCCCACTCTCTGAGCTGCGTACTGACGTGGTTTACCAGGATGAGCGATACACGGCGTTCAATGTTACAAAATACTTTTTCACAGATTTGAACACGCATATTGCGGCATTCCAGCGGTGGAGGACGGATTTGTTCTTTAACGAGGATGTTCTGAAACGGATTCACAATGGCTATGCGTATCTACAGGAAGCAGTAAAGAGAATGTATCTGTACGAGGGTTGATTTCTAATAAAAAATGTGTGCGGCGCGAAGTGCTGCCTGACCTTCCTTTCGGGAGAGATGGGTCACTTCGCGCCACTTTTTTGGATGTTCCTATTTAGAAACAGTCTTACAGATGGATGATAATGCCCGTCTGCGCGCCCGTCCGGTGGGAGATGGAAAGCACCGTCCGCCCGGTGGAAGCGCGGCGCAGGGCTTCCAGCACCCGCTCCTCCGTCCGGGCATCCAGGTTGGCGGTAATCTCATCCAGCAGCAGAACGCCGGGGTCGGCGGCCACCGCCCGGGCGATGGACAATAGCTGCCATTGCCCCTGGGAAAACAGACCCTCGGTGCAGGGGGTGTCGTAGCCCTGGGGCAAAAGCGCAATCACCTCGTCCAGTCCTGCCAATCGGGCAGCCTTTTGGGCATCCTCCCGGGATACCAGAGGGTCGCCCAGGGTAATCTGATCCAGCACCGACCCGGGCACGCGGGAAAAATGCTGCTCCACACAGCCGATGCTCCTGCGCTTCTGGCTGTTCGGAATCTGGGATACCGGCACGCCGCCAATGGTAATGCTGCCGCTTTCCGGCTGGTACAGCCCCAGCAGCAGCCGGAACACCGTGCTCTTGCCTGCGCCGGTTCTGCCTGCCAAGGTGGCCTGATGCCCCGCCTGGGCGGTGAATGAAAAGTCGGAGAGAATCTCCTGCGCATCATAACCGAAGGTTACATGGGAAAATTCTATGTCCCCCCGGGGGACGACATCGGTTTCTGCCGGGATTTCCCGCTCCGGCTGCGCCAGAAATTCATCAATGCGCCGTACACCGGCCATGGCGGCCTGAATGGTTTGAATTTCCATGCCCAAACTCTCAATGGGAGCGAAAATGCGGGAGATGTAACCGATTACAGTGACGGCGGTGCCAACGGACATACCGAACAGACTGGTGATGCCGGGATTCCCGGTGACGGACAACAGCATCACAATGCCGACCACGACGGCATCCAGGGTAAGCACCACGGGGGAATAGACGGCATCAAAGAAGTTGGTTTTTTCCACAGCGGCGTAGCTCTGGCCGATGCACTTGTCATAGCGGCGCTCCATATAATTTTCCAGACCCAGCAGATGGATGGTGCGGATATTGTGCAGCGCCTCCGGCACCTGGGCGGAGATAGCGGCCACGGCCTTGCGATTTTCCAGCTGGGCGGAAAGCATCCGCTTCTGCACATAGCGGGTGAATACCGCCAGCAGGGGCAGAACCACCAATAGCACCAGGGCAAGGCCCGGGTTCTTACGGAGTATCACTGCGAAGATGGAGACAATCCGGCAGCAGTCCGCCGTCATGGAGATGACACCGGAGGTGAACAGCGCCTCCACCGCGTCCACATCTCCGTTAAACCGGGCGGCCACAGCGCCCGGTTCTTGGGCAGCCAGGGTGGCGGCGGGCAGATGGGTCAGCTTCTTGGACATTTCTGTGCGCAGAGCGTGGGTCATCTTCTGGCCGAACAGCTCCAGGGTGGTTTCCTGGGCGGCGGTAAGCACCCCTTCCAAAACAAGACTTCCAAAGTAAACAAGCGCCAGATAGAAAGGGAAGGGAAGACCAACCGTGAGCCGGTCAATCAGATGCCCCAGCACCAGGGGCGGCAGCAGGGAGACGGCAACAGAAGAAAGCGCGCACAGTGCCGTTCCCAAACTGAGCCAGCGGTGGGTCTTGGCAGCTTGCAGGGTGGCGGTGAAAACGGTGTTACGCTTCATGTCGTTTCCATCCTGTCTGGCTTTCGTAAAGGGTGCGGTAACCGGGGCAGGAGGCAAGCAGCTCCTGGTGGGTTCCAACGGTGACTTTCCCACCGTCCATAAATACAACCTTATCCAGCTCCGGGAAATGATACAGCCGGTGGGAAATGAGAAAAAGAATACTTCCTGGGCTTGATTGCTTTAATGCCTCAAATATGGCATCTTCGGTATCCCTGTCCAGGGCAGAGAAGGGGTCGTCCAGCACCAGCAGGGGGCGGGGGTGGGCCAGGGTTCTGGCCAGTGCCAGCCGCTGTGCCTGACCGCCGGACAGACGGACGGCACCGCTGCCAACGACGGTCTGCATTCCCGCCTCCATGTCATTCACTTCCCCATCCAGGCAGGTGCGTTTCAGGTAGTCCATGGCGCGTCCGTCATCGCCGCACAGAACGTTTGCCTCCACCGTGTCGTTCCAAAGCTCCGGGTCATGCCCCAGGTAGCCAACGGTGGCGGAGATGTCGCGGGGAGAAAGCGTCCGCAATTCCTGGTTGCCCCACCGGATGCTCCCGGTGTAGGGCGCTTCGCAGAGGAATGTCCGCCCCAGGGTGGATTTGCCGCAGGCCACCGAGCCTGTGATGCCGATGATTTGCCCCGGCTGGGCGGTGAGGGACAGACCGGAGAAGATGGGCACACCGTCCCCATAGGAGAAAGAGAGGTCAGAAATGACCAGGGTTCTTCCTGCCGGAATTTCCAGCGGGGGCAGGGGATTTTGCCTCCGCATCAGGGGGCGGATTCGCTTCCAGGAGACCTGCGCCTTCTGCACGGCGTTAAACAGCTTCCCTGCCTTGGAGGATTTGACGGCCAGCTTTCCATAACAGGAGAGAAAGGCCACCAGAGCGGCAATATCCCATTTTCCTGCCAGAATGTTTTCCCGTCCCAGCCGGAAAATGAACAGCACGCTGATGTTGGAAATGACCAGGTACAGCGGCGGCAGGGCGGACTGCCAGAGGTTTGCCAGCACGGCGGAGCGCTCGTATTTGCGCAGGGCTTGCTCATAGCCGGTTTCCTGCGCTGCTTCACAGCCGTAAATCCGGTAGGTCACGGCATTTTCCGCCCGGTCAAGGGTGGCGGTGCTGAGAGCGGCGGCGGCCTTTTTGCAGGCGGCACCGGTGCGCTGGACGTTGCCCTTCATAAGCTCGGCACAGATATAGGACACCGGCGGGAAAATCAGGCACAGCAGGGCAAGCCTCCAGTCGTAAGCCAGCAGCATTCCCACATAGCCAACCATGGCGACACCGGTATCAAAAAATTCCGTGGTGAATTTCCGCATTCCTTCGGCGCAGTCGTCTACATCGCTGATGGCCTTGGTCAGCAGTTCCCCTGCGCCTTCGCATTCCAGAGCGGCCTTCTTTTGCCGCACCAGGTTGGAAAAGAGTACGCCCTTCATCCGTCGGCTGGTGTTGTTGGCAAACCGCCGCACATAAAAACGTTTGATAAATCGTGCGCCCTGCACCAGCAGGGTGACGGTGATGTAGGACAGCACCAGATACACCATGGCGGCAGCGGTTTTGTTGCCATCCAGAATGTCTGCAAGGCACTGTGCCAGTTTTCCTTCAAACCAGGGGCCAGCCAGCAGTCCCAGGTTGTAAAGAAGCCCAGAGAGGGTAATCAGCAGCAAATTCACCCATTCCAATCGGAAATAGGCGGCGATTTTGTCCGGCTGAAATTGCCGGGATGCGTGTTCCATGGGAATCCCTCCTTGCCTGACATCCATTATACAAAGTGCGGCAGTGAAAATCAATCAACAGCAGCGGGGGCTGTGTCTAACGGGATGATGTAAAGCGGCAGGAGTGTACTTCGTTGGTTGCTGTAGGCTTACGGTTTCCACCACACCGAGTAGGGGCGGCTCGTAGCCGC
>URPI01000013.1 GCA_900549705.1 uncultured Eubacteriales bacterium | reverse complement strand
GGCGAGAGCTGCCCTTCCACAAGATGCTGCTTGCCGGGGAGCTGCCTTTAACCATCGGCGGCGGCATCGGCCAGTCAAGACTTTCCATGCTGCTGTTGGGATGTGCCCACATTGGTGAGGTGCAGTCCAGCGTGTGGGATGCTGAAACCATCGCAGCCTGCGAAAAAGCCGGAATTCCCCTGCTTTAATTGCGTATATTTGCCCATGGCTGAAACTGGCCATGGGCATTTTCACATTTTTTGGACTGCATCTTTTGTCAACCAGCGGTTGCAAGCAAAGAAATCAGCGTTGCTGTTTTCGTTCGCTTGTGCTTTAATTCACACTCTCCGCCTTTTGTATGTCAACAGCCGGTTGCATTCTTCAAAAATTTCATCAAATCCACGACTTAATTGTCCATTTGCCGCTTCTGTCTTCAAAACGGTTCACCGGGGCATACCAGAACAATTCTGCACCCCCGGTTCTTCCATGGCGGTTTTTGGCCACGTCAATCTGGAAGCGCTGAGGTTCCTGACTCTCCCGCTTTACCTCTGTTTTCCCATACTCCGGGCGGTGCAGCAGCAGAACTCCGTCGGCATCCTGCTCAATGGCGCCGGAGGAACGCAGCTGCGAAAGCCTGGGCTTGTCGCACCCCGCCATGGCGGATTCCCGATTGAGCTGACACAGCGCAATCACCACGCAGCCAAGGCGCTTAGCCATCCGCTTCAGGTCGCCGGAAATCTGGGTAATGCGATCGTACTCGCTGGCTTTTGGGTCAGTACCGGACAGCAGCCCCAGGTAGGCTGCCATCACCACCTGGGCGTGAACGTTCCGCGCCTGGATTTCCAGCTGTGCCACCGTCATGCCGGACACGGCAGCAATGCGCAGGTTGCGCCTGCTGAGCACACCACAGGTATCGATGATGTCGCAGTCCTCCTCCTCGGTTGTGCGCCCAAACAAGAGCTTCGTATAGGTGCAGTGCCTGCCGGAAAACGCAGCAACACGGCGAGCGTTGAGCTCCTCCTCAGTCATTTCCAAGCTGACGTAGAGCACGCTGTAATCCCTTGCAATCATGTCTGCCACGGCAATGCCAAAGGCGGATTTTCCAACGCCGGGGCGAGCTGCCACAATGTACAGGCCGCCTCGGGCAAAGCCGCCAAGGATGTTGTCAATGCCTGTAAAACCCGTTTTGACAGTTTGCCGCGTGCCGGCATTCACCTCTGCCCGAAAATCCAGAAAGCTGTATAGACTGTCTGCGGTAGTCTTTGCAATGGTGCCGCCCGGCGCTTCCGCCATGGTGTCCAGCGCGGAACGCGCCTGGCTTAACAGCTGGTCGGCATCTGTGTCCAGCTGCTGCGCTCCTGCTTGCAGCCGATTGCCTATCTCCTGCAGCTGCCGCCGCCGATAGCCCTCTGCAACAGCTGCGGCGTACTGGGATGCCCCGTCGCAAGAGGGAACAATCTCCATGCACTGCACCAGAAATTCCCGTTCCAGCCCTGCTGTGCGCCCCACGGTCACCGGGTCAATCGGCTTTCCCTCGTCTGCCAGCGTACACGCCGCCTGATAAGCCCGCTGACAGGGCTCCAGAGTGAAGGCCGCCGGAGCGGGAATGTGCTCCCGCACCACGGGCAGGCACCGGGCATCGATGAGGATACAGCCGATGGCGCTATACTCCGCGCTGACAAAGTCAAACATATCTGCCCTCCCGGACGGCTACCTCGAAGGGGTCTTCTGCCGGAGCCAAGACAAAGCCGTCCTGCGTGTCCTCTGCCATATCCTGCGCTTTCCGATTCCAATTCCGTGCGGCGGCTCTCCAGTCCCGCATGGGCTTGTCCCCTACCATCCAACCGATGGATTCATAGTAGTCTACAAACCGTCCGCCAAAGCTGCTGTAGCCCTGCTCCCGGCAGTAATCATCCACGTCCTGAACATCAGGAGGAGAAAACGTTCTCTTTCTGCACCGCACCCCCGCACCGGGGGTTTCAATATCAGTCTCTTTCTCTTTTTCAGTTTCTGTATTGGGCTCGTCCCCGGGTTGAATGCTTTGGTCGTTTCTAGGTCGTTTTCTGGCGTTCTGATTTCCAGTCTGACCGCCTCCCTTTTTTCCGTTGGCGACGCTGGCATTATACCGCTTGGAGGCGGAGTCCAGATTGGGCTTCATCAGCGCAAACAGCGCCTCTGCCCTGGCGGACAAGCCCACCGGCTCCTGCCCATACAGGCCGTAGCAGCAGATGGCCTTGAATAGTGCCAGCTGGTTCTGCTCTCCCATGGAAATGATTGCTTCATAAAATGACGGACGAATGACAACTCCTTTTTCTGCCATATAAAAATTCTCCTCTCTGCCATAAATGTTTGTGTTCTTTGATAAATACCAATCAGTTCATCTAAGGTGAAAATAGTATACCACAGCAAAGAGGAAAAATCAAGTAGGTAAATGTATATTTTTAACAACTTTAAAGGCCTATCGCCCAATGCCGGACGATAGGCCTTTTTTATGCTTTTGGATGACACTTCCGGTAAACGGACTGAATCTTCTGGCTCACCATTTGAGTATATTTCTGCGTAGATGAAATGTCGCTGTGCCCCATCAATTCCTGAAGCACCCCCAAATCAGCTCCGTTTTCCAGCAAGTGAACTGCGAAGCTATGGCGCAGCGTATGGGGCGTTATCTCCTTTTCGATTCCGGCTCTCACCTGATAATATTTCAGGGTTTTCCAAAAGCCCTGTCGACTCATGCGCGTTCCGCTGACGTTCACAAAAAGTGCAGTCTGCTCCTGGATGCCGACCAGCACAGGACGAGACTTGCGAAGGTAATCTGCCAGCGCTTCCGATGCAGCAGGATAAACAGGAACAATGCGGCCGCTCTTTCCGCTGCCGCATTTTACTGTGGCAAGCTCTAAATCCACATCGTTTACATCCAAATCAATCAACTCCGAAACGCGCATTCCCGTGGCGTACAGCAGCTCCATCATTGCCTTATCCCGGCAGCCCTTGGAATCCGCACAATCCGGCTGGGACAAAAGCAACTCCACCTCTTGATTCGTCAGCACCTGCGGAAGCCTCTTTGCCCCTCGGTCTATGTGGATCTCGTCAAGCGCGAGGGGATTGGCCATAGCCCCGATGGATGCCGCATACATAAAGAAATTCTTCAAGCTGGCAAGTGACCGGGATGCGGTAGCCCCCGACTTCCCTTGGGATTGGATTTCACTGAGATAATCGCTGACATCAGTGCTCGCCACATCCAGGATACTCTCCTCTTTCCGGCGCAGCCAGTCAACGAATTGGCGTATGTCACGCATATAGGAGGAGACGGTATTGCTGGATGCGTGCTTTTCCCTCACCAAGTAATCTTCGTAAGCATGGATCAAGTCTAGCATAACCAGTAACCTCTACTCTGTTTAGAATCAGTCCGCTTTGTCTTAGCACACTGTTTTTGATATGCGAACACTATACTCCATTTTCGACTATAATTCAAGCATTTTATGCCAAATTGTTACATTTTGTAAATCTTACTAATTTTTTAATATTCGTTCAATTATGTAAACTTAGCTTTTAAGCAAACGTTTGTTTTTACCATTTTGCACTTTTTCACGATATATAGTGTCTTGCTTTTATGAAAGACACTATATATTGATTATGCAAGTTTTGCTGCAATTTCATTATAGCAGGTAAATATAATTTACCTGCTATAAATTTTTGTGCAATTCTACATTCTCCTCTTTTTTCGCCGCGCTCCCCCGCTTCCTTTCGGTGCGCTGCAAATCAGCATTGCAGCCATTGCGCCGCCCAACGTCAGCAGGGCAGCAATCCAGAATGCGCCGATTTCTCCGTCAAAAACCAGCAGTGCAATCGCCAGAAGTGTGCCAAGATACAACGCAGCAGACGACAGACAGAGAACCATATTGTGATGCCCAACCAGCTTGCACGAGACAGCAGCTCCCATATAAGCACTTACAATGAGGATAGCAGGTACGCTGTATGCTAATGTCTCCTGCCCTGCTTTGCCGCTCAAAATCAGCGCTGCCAGCAGCAGACATAGCCCCATTGTCAGCGATATCTGCACCGCCCAGCTGATTGCCAGCCCAACCGGAATACTTTTGGCTCCACCGCCTTTTTGCTTCAAAGCCATGTGCTACACGCTCCTTTCCTCTCATCTATATTCCAGAAACTGAGACGGCATACCAGAATACATTTCCGTTTATTTGGAATCCTCATAAAGGGGGATATCATGTCAAATGCAACTCGCTACATCGTTTCCGGGCTTGCTGCCGGTACAATCACAGGGATACTCGGCTCCGGCGGCGGATTGATTCTTGTTCCGCTGCTGGCGATTTTCTGCAAAGCGAATGCTCAAGAGGTGTTTTCACAGTCATTGGGCATCATGCTCCCTGTATGCATTTGTTCCCTGGCCGTGCAACACCGCTACGCTGTTACATCTTTTTCTGTTCTGCTGCCCTATCTGCTGGGCGGCGCAATCGGCGGCGGATGTGCGGCGGTGGCGGGGCGGCGGATTCCTGCCGTCTGGCTGCATCGGTGCTTTGGAGTTATTATGCTGTGGAGTGGAATTCGATGTCTTTTTTCTTAAATTTACTGGTTGCCTCCGCGCTGGGCTTTCTGTCCGGTCTTGGAATTGGCGGAGGAAGTCTGCTCATCATTTGGCTGATGCTGGTGTGTAAGGCGGATTATCCTGCCGCAAAGTATATCAATCTGATGTTCTTTATTCCATCAGCTCTGATTGCAACAGTCATCCGGCTCGTTCAAAAGAAGCTCCCTTTCCGGCAGGTCATCCTCGCCGCCATCTCCGGGTGCGCGGCAGCTGCTTTTTTTACCGCACTCAGCAGTACCTGGGACACCGGCTTGCTCCGAAAGTTTTTTGGTGCGCTCCTTCTATGTGCCTCTGTTCGGGAGCTAACCGCAAAAAAGCAGCAGGATAGCGCATCGTGTTAAGCGCTCCTGCTGCCTGCATCTATTATATTGATAGGGTAAAATCGTCGCAAAAACAGTACATGGTTTTTGCTTGCGCATCGCCGTGTGCTGCTTTTGGGGCAACTGTGTTGTTGGGGCCGGCCAGTTATCTCGCATATTGCCAGTTTCTGCCGTTTGCGGATGATGGCTGCATTTTTATCCCTTCCGAAACGCCAAATACCCTTCCAGAATCAAGGAGGCGGCCACCGCGTCCACCGTTTCCTTCCGTTTCTTTCCATGGTAGTTGTGTGCAGACAATATATGGTGTGCCTCTACCGTTGTTCTGCGCTCATCCCACATGGACACAGGCAGTCCGCTCGCCTGATGCAGAATCTCCGCAAACTCCCGGCAGAGCTGTGCCCGGGCACCTTCGGTTCCGTCCATATTCTTCGGAAGGCCCACAACGATTTCACCAACCTGGTTTTCTTTCGCCATGCGTACAATGTCCGCTACCGCCTTTTCGGTGTTGCGGCTGGGCACAACCGCCGTTGTGCCCACAATGGTACATAGTAAATCGGAAATGGCAACGCCCGTCCGCGCATCACCATAATCAATACCCATAATTTTCATTGCTGACCTCCAAAATCCTTTTTCGGATATTGTATTGGATGAGCCGCCAAAAGGCAAGAAAAAATTCCTGATTTTTCAAAAAATCAGTGTTGACTTTGGGCTCCCCCTATGTTAGAATGAAAACACCTGTGAAAAAGGGCTTTTTTTGTGCGCCTTTTTCAGCTTCGGATCGGTTATTTGTAGACCACATCTAAATCTTTCTAGCCGGAGTGATACAGGGAGGCAATATTTAAGGAGGTGCCGTTATGCGCGTTAAAGTCACTTTGAGATGCTCTGAGTGCAAGCAGAGAAACTACAATTCCATGAAGAACAAGAAGAACGATCCCGACCGTCTCGAAATGAAGAAGTATTGCAGATTCTGCAAGAAGCACACCGTTCACACTGAGACGAAGTAAGGAGGATTCCGACATGGCAGATGTGAAAAAGGAAAACTGGTTCAAGAGAACCTGGGGCAAGGTCTGCAAGTATTTCCGTGAGCTCCGTAGTGAGCTGAAAAAGGTTGTCTGGCCCACCCCGCAGCAGGTTCTGAAAAACACAGCCATCGTGGTCGGATGCGTCGTTGCTGTCGGCGTGTTCATCTGGCTGTTTGACTTCGTGGCACAGGTTGGTATTGATGCCCTGATCGGCGCTTTCCACTAAGGTACAAGTCATGACGGAAACTGCAAAATGGTATGTTGTGCATACCTACTCCGGTTACGAAAACACCGTAAAGGCAACGATTGAAAAAACCGTTGAAAGCCGTCACCTGCAAAATCAGATTCTTGCTGTGTCGATTCCTCTGGAAACGGTCACCGAGATTACTGAGTCTGGCGTCAGCAAGACATTTGACCGCAAGGTTTACCCCGGTTATGTGCTTGTAAAGATGGTCTACAGTGACGACACCTGGCATGTGATTCGGAACATTCGCGGAGTAACCGGTTTCGTAGGTTCTTCCAGCAATGACCCCACTCCCCTCACCGAAGAAGAGGTCTACGCCATGGGCGTGGAAAAGAAGGAAATTATTGTTGGCTATAGCGTGGGCGATACCGTCCGCATTGTGGACGGCCCCATGACTTCCTTTACCGGCACGGTTGAGAGCATTGAGGTTGAAAACAATTCGGTCAATGTGGTTGTGTCCATGTTTGGCCGCGAGACCACCGTTGAGTTTGAGCTCGACCAGGTGGAACTCATTTCCCAATAAACGCATCGGGTCGGGCTTCCCGGCCGGAACGTGGGAGGGGTGAAAGCCCCGCAAGAAATGCGCACAGCGCATATTACCACATTTTATTCAGGAGGTGCTTATTATGGCACAGAAAGTCACTGGCATTATTAAGCTTCAGATTAACGCCGCTAAGGCAACCGCTTCCCCCCCTGTTGGCCCCGCTCTGGGTCAGCACGGTGTGAATATCGCTGCATTCATCAAGGAATTCAACGCCCGCACCAAGGACATGGAAGGCTATAAGATTCCTGTTGTTATCACTGTTTACGCAGACCGCAGCTTCACCTTTATCACCAAGACTCCTCCGACCCCCATGCTGATTATGAAGGCTATCGGTCTGGACAAGGGTTCCGGCGTTCCCAACAAGACCAAGGTTGGCACCATTACCAAGGCTCAGGTCTCCGAGATCGCTAAGACCAAGATGCCCGACCTGAACGTCGCTTCTCTGGAAGCTGCCGAGAGCCAGGTTGCTGGCACTTGCCGCTCCATGGGCGTCGTTGTTGTTGATTGATAATTTGCTAATCCGAAATTCATTTTCGGAAATGTGGGAGGATTATTCCGCATCACCACTTTAAGGAGGATAAAAAATTGTTTAGAGGCAAAAAGTATAAGGAGAGCGCCAAGCTGATTGACCGCTCCGTTCAGTATGACCCCACCGAAGCCCTGGATTTGGTTGTGAAGGGTGCTTCTGCAAAGTTCGATGAGACCGTCGAGATTCACATCAAATTGGGTGTTGATTCCCGTCACGCTGACCAGCAGGTTCGCGGCGCTGTTGTTCTGCCCAACGGCACCGGCAAGACCCGCCGCGTCTTGGTGTTCGCAAAGGACGCCAAGGTTGCCGAAGCCAAGGAAGCCGGCGCTGATTACGTCGGTGGCATGGAGCTGGTTGAGAAGATCACCAAGGAGAACTGGTTTGACTTCGATGTTGTTGTTGCCGCTCCCGATATGATGGGCATCGTTGGTCGTCTCGGTAAAGTTCTGGGTCCCAAGGGCTTGATGCCCTCCCCCAAGGCTGGCACCGTTACCCCCAACGTTGGCGCTGCTGTCAAGGAAATCAAAGCCGGTAAGGTCGAGTACCGTTTGGACAAGACCAACATCATCCACTGCCCCATCGGCAAGGTTTCCTTCGGTTCCGAGAAGCTGACCGAGAACATGGATACCCTGGTGAAGGCTGTTGTGAAGGCAAAGCCCTCCGCAGCCAAGGGTCAGTATATCCGCTCCTGCACCGTGGCTTCCACCATGGGCCCCGGCGTGAAGGTTTCTACTGCCAAGTACCTGTAATTAGATTCTTCCCGGATGCACCTGCATCCGGGAAGTTTTGCAATCAGATTCTTTGAAAACCGAATTTCTTTTTGGAATTTTCAAAAAATGCAAAAAAGTGCTTGACATATATCTTGTCTCGTGATATTATATCAAAGTTGCCAAAGACAGCAGGTGCTGCAAAGCTTAAATCCTGCCGAGGTGCGCTGAATATGATTTTCTGCGTGTCTTTCTGTCTGCTGGCAGGAAGATTTTTTATTTTCGGAGGTGAAAATAATGCCCAACGCAAAGGTTCTTGAGAGCAAGAAGGCCGTTGTCGATGCTCTGACCAGCAAGGTGAAGGAAGCCTCTTCCGTCGTCTTCGTTGATTACAAGGGTATCACGGTTGCTCAGGATACCGAGCTGCGTAAGCAGTTCCGTGAGGCCGGTGTTGAGTACTCCGTTGTTAAGAACACGCTGACCAATTTCGCAGCCAAGAATGCTGGCTATGATTTCAGCAAGGTTCTGAACGGTACTACCGCTATGGCTTCCACCACCGGCGACCCCATCGCCCCTGCTCGTATTGTTTGCGAGTTTGCCAAGAAGAACAAGAACGTCCTGACCATCAAGGGCGGCATCGTGGAAGGCTCTGTCCTGTCCGTTGATGCGCTGAATGGTTTCGGCGAGTTGCCCAGCAAGAATGCTCTGGTTGCTCAGGTTCTGGGTACTTTCCTGGCTCCTATCTCCAGCCTGGCCTGCGTCCTGGATCAGATCCGGCAGCAGAAAGAAGGCGGAGCTCCCGCAGAAGCTTAATGTTTGCTTCTTAGTTCCATTCACATTCATCAAAACATAATTTAGGAGGATTTATACCATGGCTAGCGAAAAGATTGCTGCTATCGTTGAAGAAGTTAAGGGCCTGACCGTTCTGGAGCTGTCCGAGCTGGTTCACACCCTGGAGGAGACCTTCGGTGTTTCCGCTGCTGCCGCTGCTGTTGCTGCTCCCGCTGCTGCCGCTGAGGTTGTGGAAGAGAAGACCGAGTTCGATGTCATCCTGAAGGAAGCTGGCGCTTCCAAGCTGGGCGTTATCAAGGTTGTCCGTGCCGCTACTGGCCTGGGCCTGAAGGATGCCAAGGATCTGGTGGACAACTGCCCCAAGACCCTGAAGGAAGCCATCTCCAAGGAAGATGCCGAGAAGCTGGTTGCCGAGCTGAAGGAAGCTGGCGCTACCGCCGAAATCAAGTAATTGATTTTCTGACACTTTCAAAAATCCTCTGCTTTCGGGCAGAGGATTTTTGCATCTCTGGTTATATATCAAAAAAGACCGCATCCCCTTCCCTATCTGGTTGGCGATGCGGCCTTTTGCTGCACAATATAGCTTTATTTTCTTCTGGTTGTCAAGCGCTCTGCCAAGTCAATCAACTCTTCGGTATCATCGAATGCAGAAAGGAAGGAGATGGCCTTTTCCGTGTAATGATGGACGAGGCTTTCGCATTTCTCAAGGCCATGCAACCGGACGAAGGTGTTCTTCTCCGCGTCCATGCCCACTGCTTTTCCCAGTTCTCCAGCATCACCGATGACATCCAACATATCATCCCGAATCTGGAACGCCAGACCCAGGCAATCTGCGAACTGTGAAGCCGCCAGAATCTGTTCTTCCGTTCCGCCGCCGACAATCACACCCAGGACGCACGCCGCTTTGACCAGCGCCCCAGTCTTTCTGGACTGGATGGCAATCACCTCATCCTCGCTGCATTCCCGCGTCTGGCTGAGCATATCCAAAACCTGGCCGCCCACCATCCCAGAGGAACCGGCATTTTCTGCCAGAACCCGAACAGCACGCCCCAAGTCCCCTGCATGGGGCAGCTGTGCGGAAGCAGCCAGTGCAAACGCATCGGTCAGAAGTGCATCACCGGCTAGCACTGCCATTGCTTCACCGTATACCTTGTGATTGGTCAGCCTACCACGCCGGTAGTCGTCATTATCCATGCAGGGAAGGTCGTCGTGAATCAAGCTGTAGGTATGAATCATCTCAATGGCACCGGCAAAGGGCGCAGCATTTTTCCACTCGCTGCCGCAAAGGCGGCAAAACTCAAATACAAACACCGGACGAAGCCGTTTTCCACCCGCCAGAAGGCTGTAGCGCATTGCCTCATACAGATTTTTCTGGGGTTCGGCCTCAAATTGGCCGAAATAGTTGGCTAGGTACTGCTCGATATATTCCCGATATTCGTCAAAGCGGTCACTGCTCATCGGTAAAATCCTCCTCCACCGGACTACCATCCGGTGCGGTCATGATTTTCTTCACCTGAAGCTCTGCATCGTCCAGCAGTTTTCCGCAATTGCGAATCAGCTCGGTGCCCTCCTGGAAAAGCCGCAGCGATTCTTCCAGCTCCACGTCACCCTTCTCCATGGAGCGAACAATCTGCTCCAGGCGCTGCATAGAGGCTTCAAAGGTCTGATTGGTGGGATTCATTTTGTATCCTCCTTTATTTCTGAAACCACAGCCTTCAGGCTGCCGTCAGATAGGGTTATGCGGACTTCATGCCCCGGGGCAGTCTGGTGAACAGAACGAAGAACAGCATCGTTGTCCCCATGAACAATGGAGTATCCACGGGTGAGCACCTTTAGCGGACTCATGGCATCCAACTTAGCAGTACTGCCGATAAAACGCTGTTTCTTTCGCTGAATCTGCTGATTCTCGGCAGCAATCAGCCGGGTTTTTAAATGCTCCAGGCTTTGCCGCCGCTGCTCCATGTAGCCTGTTGGGCTGGACAACGCCGGAGACTGGGACAGGACATTCAACCGCTGCCGGGCATGACGCAGCTTCCCGGACAGCGCCGAAGCCATTGCAGAGGCCGCAGCATCCATATTCTGGAGCAAAGCCGCTTGATCTGGAACTGCCAGTTCCGCCGCATTGGAAGGCGTTGCTGCCCGCAAATCGGCCACATAATCCGAGATAGTAACATCCGGCTCATGCCCAACAGCAGATATGATTGGAATCCGGGACTCATAGATAGCATACGCAACCCGCTCATCATTAAAAGCCCAAAGGTCTTCGATTGAACCGCCGCCCCGCCCTACAATCAGCAGATCGGCCAGCTGATAGTGGTTTGCATAGCGGATGGCCGCAGCAATTTCTCCGGGTGCTTCCACACCCTGAACACGCACCGGGAAAAGACGCACTTGGGTCAGCGGATAGCGCTTATTCAGAATGCGAAGCATATCATGCACCGCCGCTCCGGCGGAGCTGGTGACAATGCCGATGATACCCGGGAATGGTGGCAGAGGCTTTTTGTGTTCCGGGGCAAACAGCCCCTGGGCGGCGAGCTTTGCTTTCAGCTGCTCGAAGGCGGCATACAAGTCGCCAATGCCGTCCATACTCATGGCGCTGCAATAAAGCTGGTAAGCGCCATCCCGCGGATAGACCGTAATGCGCCCCATGGCAATCACCTTCATGCCGTTTTCCGGACGAAAGTGCAGCCGGGTGGCATTGGCCTTGAACATCACACATTTCAGTGCTGCATTTTCGTCCTTGAGGGTAAAGTAGTGATGCCCGGAGGGGTACATTTTATAGTTGCTGATTTCACCGCGGACAGCCAACTGGAGAAGAAGCCTGTCTTCATCCATTTTACCCCGGATATATTCGTTGATTTGGGTAATGGAAAGCACTTGCTGCTGCATCTTCTCACCCCTCTACAATTCGATTTGCCAGCACTGCAACACCCATGGCATTGTCAGTCGAATATTGCGGCTGTGCAAAAACAGGACGCAGCGGCTGCATCACCTGCCGCAGCATGGAATTGGATGCCACGCCGCCGGAGAATACCACTTCCAATCCCGGATAGGCCTTCAATGCCTGTTCCGTTGCCCGATAAACCGCTTTTGCGACGCACCGCAGGGCGTAGGCCGCTGTTTCTTCCGGGGCAGCGTGCTGCTCATGGAACTGCTGCACCTTATTCTGCACGCCGGATAGCGAGAAGCTGCACTGGCTGCACTTGACAGAGAAAACATCCGTCAGAACCGCCTGAGCGCTGAGGGCATCCAAATGCTTCCCTGAGGGGAAAGGCAGTTCCAAAAGCTGGCCGGTACGATCAATCAATTGGCCAGCGGAAATATCCGTCGTGCCGCCGATTTTGGTACACACAACGTTTTTCCCGTCCGGCTGTACCAGCAAAAGCTCGGTGGTGCCGCCGGAAAGATGCCACGCAAGATGAGGCTTCTCCATCAGATCCAGCCGCCCGGCGCTCCAAAGGGAGGCCGCAACATGACCCTGCTGGTGAGATACTTCAATAAGAGGCACCGAAAACGCATCCGAGAGCAGCTTTGCATGGGAATATCCCACCAAGAAGCAGGGCATATAACTCCCGTCCACTGCTCGTGGGCGGGTGCTGACACCCACGGCATCAATGTGCTTTCCCTGCATATCGGAAAACAGCCTGCCAGAAAGCTCCGGCAGGCTTTTGATATGCGAAAAAACGGCATCGGACTGACGGAGACCCAGCTTCCCCTGCTCCACCGGCAACAGTCGGGAACAGTTTACCCCATCCGTTCCGTCGAAGAATGCGATGGATGTTGTATAATTACTGGTGTCAATACCGATTACATTCATACTTCTCCCTCTGTTTTGGCGGGGGTGAGGCTTCTGGCAAAGGAACCCAGGATTCCGTTGACAAACGCACCGGTGTCATCGCCATCGTATTTCTTTGCAAGGCGGACAGCCTCAGAAATGGCAACGCCGGTGGGCACATCATCCATATAGAGAATTTCAAAAATGGCCAGCTGCATGACACACCGCGTCAGCCGGGAAATGCGGGACACATCCCAACCGATGGAGAATTTTCCAATCTGCTCGTTCAGCTCCTGGGTGCGGTTCGCCACGCCGGTTACAACGGTATCCAGATAACGCACCTGCGCCCCATTGGGACGCTCTGCATAGACTTCATTCTCCTGGGCAAGCTTTGTATAATATTCCTTTTCCAGCCGCTCGGTTACAATTTGCTGCGGCTCCTCACCGGTGAACTCCCGGCTGTAAATCAGATGTACTGCCAGCTCTCTTGCATTTGCTCTTGTCATACTACCGCCTTTACTTACGGACGATGCCGCAGACACTGATGTTAACCTCATGCACCTTCACGCCGGTCATGGACTCAACGGCGCTGACAATGGCTGCCTGAGCCGCCTGAGCGGTCTCAACAACGCTCTGGCCGTAGCAGATAGAAATATTGCAGTCAACCGTCAGACTGTTGTCCTCTGCGATATAAATCTTGACACCCTTGCCCCAGTTCTTGCTAATCAGGTCGGCAATATCTGCACCGGGCTTGCTCACAATACCGGCAACACCCTCTACATCAGAAACGGCGTGCGCAACAATGGCACAGACCACATCCTCAGAAATCATAACGGCTCCGTTTTCCTGCGCCTGGGTAATATACTGTTTATATTCAGCCATAGTAGGTTCCTCCTATTCAATTGCCATGACATCTGCACGGCACACTTTTGTTTATTGTATCACAAATCCAGAAAAATACAACTGTTTTTTCAATTTCCTCTGCCATTCCTCTCGCTCAAAAAAGCCGCACCCAACCAGAGTGCGGCTTTAGATTATGGTTATGCGCGTTTATTGCACTTCAACCACGCGGATGTCCTTCAGGCCATAATTTGACTGTCCCATCACCACATCTGCAATCACTGCAACATCCTCCGACTTCAGGCCGCCATCGGGCGCTGAAACGGCCACAGAAATTCCTTCGGAGGTCATGTAGGCCACGCAGTCCTGATAGCCTTTGGCAATAATCAGGCTTTCAATCTGTGCCTCGCTGAGCGCCGTCTGCACGATGTCCTCCAGGTCAACAGCGGATTCCGCTGCCTTGTCTGTTTCGCTGTAGGTCATGACCTCCTGGAGCATATTGAAGGCATTGTCCCGCGCCTGCTGGCGTGATAGGCGGACGGCTGCAAAATAGTCCGATGCAGTGGTGCTGACCTCCTCCCCTTCCGTAATGGCGGCAACGTCATCGGTCAGCAGCAGGCCATCCTCGGACATCACCTTTTCGTAATCCAGCGTATCGGAAAGACTTGCAACATTTGCCTGCTCTGTGTACAGCCAATTGACGTAAATTCCGGCACAGACCGTCACCAGGACAGCTGCTGCAACCAGATTTTTCTTCCATGCTTTCATAAAACATATCCTCCATTTCATTTCATTTTCAACACAGTAATTTTGTGATACCCCAGTCCTGTGGCATTGGATACCGCCTCTGTAATGGAGAGCCTCACCGATGGCAAATCCGCCCCTTGGCACAGCACGACAGCGCCCAGATAGGTTGGTGGGTTGACCTGGCAAACAAGCCCCTCCTGTCCCCGCGTGCTATCCGACAGAATGACGGTGCTGGTTTTGGTGCTTTCCGATTGCTGGCTGATGTCTCTGTTTTCCTGATAAACCGTCTGCTGTCCGGTAGCCTCCGTCAGCAAAACCTGAACCTTTCCGGCTCCTGCCAGCTGGCTCAGCAGTTCCGAAAGCTGCTCCTCCAAACGAACCGTCTCAGCCTGCTCCTGTACGTGTGTCGGCTGCTGCTCTGTTTTTTTGCTGTCTGGTGTGGGAAAAAGCATCAGTACAATTCCTGCCAAGAAAATCAAGAGAATATACTTGTATCTGGCGAAGAACTGTCGTAAGAATGGGGCTGCTGTCTGATCCATGTCTGATGCTCCTTTGGTATGCCAAGTTCATCTGCAATCAGCTGGCTGAGCGTTGTCTCCACGGAAGCTTCAAAGTTCCCCCGAATGGTCACGCTTTCCGGTGCAGGAGGATTTCCGGCATCCAGTTCCACCGCTACTGTTAAATCTGCGCCGATGGATTTGGCTTCTTTCAAGATATATGCCTCCGTCTCCGTGCGTATGATTGAGGCGATTGACTGGAAATAAATTTTCTCTCCCTGCGCCACCGCATCCTCATCCCCCGGCTGGAAAATCGACATATCCGCATTCCATCCAGGGAACCGGTAACGGATCAGCGGATATACCACCGTAACTGCCAGGAAAACACTGCATAGAAGGCGAATGAGCTTTTCAAAGGATGTCTTTGCGGACATATCCGTTAAAATGCCGCACACCAATGCGGCGCAGATAACACTTAACATATATCCTCGAACCGTCTCCAGCTATCCCACCCCCTTCAAAAAGCACGCAACGCCAATGACGGACAGTGCACACATCACGCCAGTCATCCCCAGCAGAAGCCCCATTGCCTCTGCAAAATCATCCACAAGCGCAGTTTGCCGTTTACTTCCCACAATGGAGCACAGCGCCGCAATGCCTTTCAAAACCAGATAATGCGCCCCGATTCTGGCAAACGGAAGAATGCAAATCCCAAAGAAGGCGAAAATCCCGTAGATGCCGATGGAATTTCTTGCAATGTCTGCGCTGAGGAGCAATGCCTCGGATGCATCAGCAAGCGTCTTTCCAATCACGGGAACCACTGTGGAGATTGCCGCCTTTGCGGCTTTCAGCGCAGTTTTATCCGCGCTTCCCGCCACAGCTCCGGTAATACTCATGTAAGTCAGAAAGCCGGTCAGCACCGCCTTCAGAAACCAGGCGGAGAATTTTCTGATGGTGTCCCGGATTTGCTTGAGTGAGTTTGTCCCCAGGGCGCAGTTGGCAACGGAGGCGGTCAGAAACAAATAAATCGCCGGAACCATCACGCGGCGAAGGAAGCTATTGAGAAATGCGGTCAACGCGGAGGTTCCTATTGAAATGGCGGAAGCGGAAGTCACTGCCCCTCTGGCAGAAGCCGCCGCTGCCATAACCGGAAAAAGGAGCTTTGAATATTCGCTGACCTCTGACACCGTTTGAACGGCCAGCCCAACCAATGCGCCGGAACTTTGAAGCATCATTGCAGAAATGCAAACGGCTCCAACAGCCTCTGCCACCGCAGCAGAGCAGCCCGCGCCGAGCATAATGGCGGTAAGCAAGGAGCAGCAAAAAACAGACAACCCGGTTTTCAGCGCCTGCCGGAATTCCGTCATTGCCTCTGGCAAAATTTTATGAAGCATTGAGAGGATTCCCTGCCCAAAATCGTCTTGTGATTCCGGCATCCGTCCCTCAATTTCTACCGGGACAGACGGCGGTGTGAACGCTTCTCCCCCCACCTTTGGGCACGGTATCAGAAGGAGAACGGCAATTGTCAATATAAAAACGTTCCTCATACTTCACTTAAAATCTGGCGAATCAAATCCATCAGCGAAGAAAAAATCGGTATGGATAAGTATAAAATGGCCGCATTGGAAAGAAATCGAATTCCCTTTCCCAGAGAAGTATTCCCTGCATCGGCGCAAACGGATGCCGCAATTTCCCCTGACATACCAATCCCAAATACCTTTAGCAGCGCATACAGCATTCCTTGCTGCAAGTCCGCCATGGCGCATAAATCTCCCAGGTAATCCAGCACCGGGCAGAGAAAGGTCAATGCAGCAATGGCCATCAGGCCACAGACTGTCAGTGTCAGTAGAAGCGAAAAGTCTTTGCTTTGCCGCTCCAGTGCGAGGGTCAGTACAACACTGACCAGGGCTGTACCCATGGCCTTCCAAAAAACATCCATCAGAACTGAAAGAGCTGCTTGACCAGGTTGAACAGCTCTGCGATTTTCTGCGCCAGTATCATCAGCACCACAATCAACCCCGCCAGGGTTGTCATGGTGGCCTGTTCCTCCCGTCCAGAACGGGACAGCACCTGATTGAGAATGGACACAATGATTCCAACGGCGGCTATTTTAAACACAAGATCAATTTCCATATCAAATAAGTAAGATGACCAGAGAGATTCCGGCACATAATCCTAAAACACGGTAGCTGCGGAGGCGAATATCCTGATTTGTCTTCATCTCCTGAATTGTTTGCTGGCAGTGCACCCGAGCGGAGGAAAGCCCTTTAAGCTGACCGCTCAGGTTGAACCGTCCCAGGCTTGCGCCCAGAAGAAGCAGGCAGGTTTTCAGGTGTGTAAAAGAATCCAGTCTCGCCGGGTATTCCGCTTTCACACAGCTGAGCACATCCGGCAGCACCTGCCTGTCCAGCTCATCCGCTATGGCAAGAAAAAACGAGCCAAGCACTCCGTTTTTTTCCTCGGCTGTGTGGCGGAGCAGCTCTGGCAGCGGTGTCATCTGATAGGGCAGCTCCCAGAGCATTTCATCAATGATTCTGCACAGTTCACAGAGCAGCTGCACCTCCCGCCTTTGATGAAGTGCCAGAGAAATCCCATATCCTGTGCAGCTTCCGATAATCAGGATGGAACCAATCCATTTATAGCTCATAAGCGGTGCTCCTCCATGTGAAATGTTTTGTCCCGGTGGAGAACGAGGAAAGTATCAAAAATATTGCATTTCAAAAGCGGTGCATTGATGGCACGTTTCTGAAAGTCCTCCATGGAGGATGCATGGGCAGTGGCAAGCAGCTGCACGCCGCAGCCGAATGCAGCAATCAATGCGGTGCAGTCCGCCTCCGATGTTATCTCATCAACAGCAATGTATTCCGGGGACATTGTTTTGAGTACAATTTCGATACCCTGCTGCTTTGGGCAGCCAGATAAAATATCCATCCGTTTTCCGGTGGAAAATCCGGGTGGAAACAGTTCCCGCCGCTCGTCCACCACTGCAACCGTCCTTTCCCTTGCAATTCTTCTTGCCAAATCCCGCAGCAGGGTTGTCTTTCCCCAGCCGGGTGCCCCCAGAATCAGCAGTGCCTGTCCTTTTATGGGAATCCGGTTTGCAATTCCCTCATAATCTCTGGCCACACGAATGCAGAGAAAATCAGCACTGCGCACCCCCGCAAACACCCCGTCCTTTACAATCGCCTCCCCACAAACCCCAATCCGGTGTCCTCCGGGTGCAGTAATATACCCTTGTGACAGCGTCTCTGCCGTCCAGGGAGAATAGCGGCTTGCTGCGTTGATACAGAATGCCAGCTCATCCGCCGTGACCGCTCCATTTCCCTCATAGAAACCGCTTTCCGTCACATATTCCGGCAGTTTTCCCCGCCGCAGTCGAATTTCTTGCAGCGTTCCCACATTGTGCGCTGTTTCGGCGCGTACCCTCTGAGGTAAAATCCGCAGCAGGTCGTCCCATGCACAGGTCATCATCATCACTCCTGCGATTATCGTATGCGGACATGCGGACCACCATGCAGGAGAAAAAGGCCAAAAAGAGAGTGGCCCTTCCATGGGAAGGGCCACTACCGGCGATTGAGGGTTAATCCAGTTCCTCTGGAACCGGCTCTTGATTCATTGCATCCATATCTGTGGGCGCTGCACCGTTTTTCATGGCAGCCCACTGCTCCTTTGTCACCAGAATGGAGCGGGGCTTTGAGCCTTGGAAGGGACCAACAATTCCCTTTTCCTCCATCTCGTCCACAATTCGGGCAGCCCGGGCATAGCCCAGCTTCAAACGCCGCTGGAGCATGGAGACGGAAGCCTGCCCGGTTTCCAGAATCACATCCACCGCAGCGGGGAGCATTTCATCCCCCTCCATTTCGTCCTCAGAGGGTGCAATGTCCGCCGCCGTCGATTTTCCGGCCTTACCGGTCTGCTGTGCTTTCTTCTCAATCTCCTCCAGGACTTCCTGATTGTAGTCAGCCTTATAGTGCTCCTTGACATACCCCGCCACAGCCTCTACCTCGGAATCTGTGACAAAGCATCCTTGGACACGCAGCGGCTTTCCAATACCGATGGGGGCATAGAGCATATCACCCTTGCCCACCAGCTTCTCCGCACCCTGGGTATCCAGAATGATACGGGATTCCATGGAGGACGCAACGGAAAATGCAATTCTGGACGGGATATTGGCCTTCATCAAACCGGTAATCACATCCGCAGAAGGTCGCTGCGTTGCAATAATCAGGTGCATTCCGGCGGCACGACCCATCTGGGCAATACGGCAAATGGAATCCTCCACCTCTTTTGCGGCAACCAGCATCAGGTCGGCCAGCTCATCGATGATAATCACCACCTGTGGGAGTTTCTGACCGCCCTCCTCCTGCACTACAATGCTGTTATAGGATTCCAGATCCCGCACGCCAAGGTCGGACATCATCTTATAGCGCCGCAGCATTTCCGTCACCGCCCATTGCAGAGAACCGGCTGCCTTTTTGGGGTCGGTGACCACGGGAATGAGCAGGTGGGGAATTCCGTTGTAAATGCCCAGCTCCACCATCTTAGGGTCAACCATGATAAGTTTGACATCCTCGGGGCCGGACTTGTAGAGCAGACTGATGATGATGGAGTTCATACACACGGATTTACCGGAACCGGTGGTACCGGCAATGAGCATATGGGGCATCTTTGCAATGTTGCCCACGATGCAAGAACCGCCAATGTCCTTGCCCACTGCAAAGGAGGATTTTGACTTTGACCTTGCAAATTCCGGGGAATCAATCACTTCTCGCAGCGACACTGTTGTAACAGCCCGGTTCGGCACCTCGATGCCAACAATGGAAATTTTTCCCGGAACGGCAGCAATTCGCACACCGGAAGCACCCAAACTCAGGGCAATATCATCTGCGCAGCCAGTCAGTTTGTTGAGGCGAACGCCTTTATCCAGCTCCACTTCGTATCGAGTGACACTGGGTCCTCGGGTCACGTTGATGATATGGGCATCGATGTGGAAGCTTTCCAATGTCTCATTCAACCGTTTGGAATTTTCGCGCATTTCATCGGTTCCATCGGCGCTGCTCCCGGCGGGGGGCTTCAAAAGATTGATGGGCGGGAAGCAATATTCCGCCGCCGGAATGCCGCTGTTCTGCTGAATCTCCATGGCAACCTGCTTGGCCGATTCCTGGGCATCCTTCTCTGACACCTTGCCTGGCTTTACCTCCGGTTCCTGGGCAACTGCATCAGCCTGCGCTCTGGCTGCCGCCTTTTGCGCGGGTACCGCCTTCTTCACAGGGGGTGCAGGGACATATTCTTCCAACGGCATCTGCTCTACAATTTCATCTTCATCGGGGATGTCCTCAAATTCGTCCCCCGCTTCCACCCGCACGGGAGAAATCGGTGCAGTTGGAGCTGCATAGGTGGACTGGCCGCCAAACAATGGCGACTCAATATCCAAATCGATGGTGGTCATCATTCTTGCCGCATTTGTGGGCTTCGCACCGGATTCCTGTTCTGCGTCCGCCTTCTCTACCGGCTGCTGGCGCTTCGCCAGAATGGGCTTTGCTGCCGGCTGCTCGGGGAGTGCAGTGTTTTCGGATACCGGAGCTGCCTCCGCCTTCTGTGCTGCCTCCTGCTGACGAAGCAGCTCCCGCTGGAGCTGCTGCTGGCGGCGCTTGCGCTTATTTTCAATCTGCTTGTTTGCAATGTGATTTACCACCGCAGCGGCGGGTTCCACACGAACCTCATTCTGCTCCTCATCCTCCCAGTCATCCCGGGGGCGGTTGATGATAGCGCGGATTAGGCTGGGAACCGTTATTTCCATGGCTCCCAGCAGGGTCAGAATTGCCGAGATTCCAATCAGGATATACGAAATTACATTTCCCAGTGCACTTCTCAGCAGGATTGCCATCCCACCGCAGAGAACACCACCGCTTCTGCCCTCCATGCCGCTGAGATACAAATCCGGGAATACAGATATTCCGTTTACAACATCATTGGTCTGGATTGCCAGATGATAAATGCAGCCGCACAAAAAAACAAAGACAATGGTGCAGACGCTGCGCATGGTGACTGCACTTTTCCGGCCAAAGGTATTGATGATGAATAAATATAGCAGTGCCGGGACAGAAAAATAAAATCCGGCTCTGCCAATCAATCCGTTGAGCAGGTTATTGATGGCGCGCAGAATCACGCCGTCCGGATTGATGCAGATTACCAGGAACAGTACAAACAAAATCAGGCTGACAATGGCCGTAATCGTCGTGCCTGGGATACGGGTGTCGTATTCTGTCCTGATTTTAGGGGGGCTTGCCTTTTTTGCAGCCGCCGTTTGCTTTGCCGCCTTTGGGGAAGCTGTTTTTTTCTTTGCAGCAGGAGATGTTTTTGCCTGTTGCCTCGTCTTCTTTTGTGCCATTAAATAATAATCTCCTTATGCCATCAGGTTCAGAATAAAGGTGAAGATTGCAATGCCCCAGCAGTAGAATGCAAAATAAGAAAAACCATCGCCGGCTGCAAGCATCCGCATCAGCCTGATTGCCGCCATTGCGCCAACAAAAGCGAACACCGCCGTGAGAAGGTACGTCAGTACCCACTGAAATGTAAGTATTCCCAGCCCGGTTTGCACAATTGCAAGAACATCATATACAATCATTCCAGCCAAATAGGCCATGCTCATCATCAGCGTCATATTAAAGGCGTACTTCCGCTCTACGCCCATCAAAGAGCCAGCCGATGTTGCCCCGCAGATGCCGGACAGACCCGGAATCACCGACAATGTACCGCCAATGCCCATCACAAAGCCCTCAATCCGCGATAGGGATCGGGCATCCTTGTTGCTGCTGGGAAAAAACTGGGGGATGTACAAAATAATACCATTCAGGAAAAGCAGCAGCGAAATCGCCAGCAGGCTGAAGGAAATCCCAGAAAGCCTGTTATACAGCACATCCATAACAATCACAGGAATCATCATTGTAAGCAAAAAGCTGGAGTCCATCAAGCTGCAAATATCCAGCGGGCGCTTGCGGCGCTTTTTGGGAATCCGCGCCATTTTCCGTGCACGGGACATTTTCGCCAGCTCTGCCCTGCTGGAAATATAGATGGCTGCCAGAATTGCAATATGGATAAGCAGCACAGGGATATTGTTGATTCGCTCCGCCCCCAAAACCTTTAGGATAAGTGTGCTGTGCGCACGCGCTGACACCGGGAATATTTCAGTCAGGCCGGATACAAGTCCGTAGATTAAATGCTCAAGCCCGGATAATTCCATTTCCGTTCCTCTTTCGTTACAAATTTTTCATTTTATTATATCATATCCGCAACAAAATTTCCAGCTTTTTTTCGCAGTGGCATTTTCAGAAAAAGGCAGCGGATAAAACCGCTGCCATATCTACGAATGGGAGCGTCCCGTCCGCTCCTGCCTGGGATGGTCAATCATTTTATGAAGGGCTGTCAGCGCATCGTTCAGCCCGCCCAGCCGGTCAATTAAGCCGGAGGCAACCGCTTCCTTACCATATAGGATGGTGCCCACATCCGTTGCCATTTCCCCGGTTGCCAGCATATAGCCTTCAAAGGTTTCCTTGGAAATTTTAGAGTTGGCTGTTACAAAGTCCGTAATCTGCTCCTGAATGCGCTGGAAATAGCGGAAGGTCTGCGGTGCTCCTACCACCAGTCCGGTCATGCGAACCGGGTGTACCGTCATGCTGGCAGTGGGCGTGATAAAGGAGCGTTTGGTGCAAACGGCCAGCGGAATGCCAATGGAGTGCCCTCCCCCAAGCACCAGGGATACCGTCGGCTTTTTCATTCCGGCAATCATCTCTGCAATGGCAAGTCCCGCTTCAATGTCGCCGCCTACAGTGTTTAAAAGCAGCAGCAGGCCGTCAATTTCGCTGCTTTCCTCAATTCCGGCAAGAAGTGGGAGAATATGCTCGTATTTCGTTGTTTTTACGTTTTCCGGCGCAACCTGGTGTCCTTCAATCTGACCAATAATGGTAAGGGTGTAGATATTGCTGTCTCCATTGCTCGTCAAATCGCTGCCCAGCTCCACCAGCTGTTCTCGTTCCTGCTTTCGCATATTTGGATTTTTAGGTTCGTTCATACGATGCCTCCTTTTTCTGCTATAGTAACCGAAAAGGAATGGAATATTCGCTCTTGAAAGCATTGACATTTTGTCGTATAATAAGGGTGGTGATTTTATGAGTACAAAAACAAATGCAGTTCGCCTGGTGCAGCAAGCAGGTATCCCCTGCCGGGAAGCCTTTTATGAATTTGATGAAAACGACTTAAACGGGATGCACGCCGCTCAGGCGCTGTCCATGCCGCCGGAACAAGTGTTCAAAACGTTGGTGGCACGGGGCGAGCGAACCGGCATCAATGTGTTCTGCATCCCGGTGTGCAGCGAGCTGAACCTGAAAAAAGCAGCCAAAGCAGCCGGTGACAAGAACATGGAGTTGATCGCTGTCAAAGAGCTGCTGCCGCTGACCGGATATATTCGGGGTGGATGCAGCCCGGTGGGCATGAAAAAGAAATATCCCACCTTCATAGACGAAACCTGCATCCTGTGGGATGAAATCGCAGTATCTGCGGGCGAACGTGGACATCAGCTGATTGTGAATCCCGAAGCGCTGACGCAACTGATTGATGCCAAACAAGCAGACATTCTTGCATAAAGAAAGGAACGAAAACAATGCAGTACGAATACAAGACAAAAGGAACCTGCTCCCAGAAAATTTTCTTCGATGTGGAAGACGGCAAGGTGCACAACGTCCAGTTTGTGGGCGGATGCAATGGCAACCTGAAGGGCATCGGCGCTCTGGTGGAAGGTCAAGATGTTTCCGATGTGATTGCCCGTCTGGAGGGCATCCAGTGCGGCATGAAGCCCACTTCCTGCCCCGACCAGCTGGCAAAGGCATTGAAGGAGACCCAGGGCGCATAAGCGTAATTGAAGACAGGAGCAGGCGTGGTTTTGTCCATACCTGCTCCTTTTTTATCGTGCGTTATCTCTCTGATACATTCCAATGTGCCGTCAGATTGTTCTGTCCCTGCACCTTTGCAAACCCCATGGATTCATACAAGCGGATCGCCGGAACATTGTCTGCATCCACCAGCAGCATCATTCCATTAGGCTCATTTTGCTCCAATGCCTTTGCCAAAAGCTTCCTGCCGTATCCCCTGAGGCGGTATTCTGTCAGGACAAACAGATCAAATGGCTCGTTTTCCTTGAAAATATAGGTCACATCCAGGTAGCCAACGACTTTCCCATCGTGAATCGCCAGAAATGTGCGGAACCGTTCCTGCGCCTGTGCCACCCGTTCCCCCGTCCAATACATATCCTTGTTGTGAATGGCGCAGTATTGCGCCATATACCGTTCGGAGAGCGGCTCAATGTCGGTCGTGTCAACGCTGAGTACAGGGGTTCCCAGCACCATTTTCTGCTGCTCCGGCTCATACTCCGCCCCGCGTAAGTCCAGCAATTCCTTCAAAATGTAATTGCCCGGATTGAACACAAAATCCGCACAGAAGCCGAGCCAGCGCTGCTCCATATAATGAAGCAATTCCAGATAAGCTTCCTTTTCACGGGACAAGCCCACCAGCATTTCGATGTATTTTTCATTTGGAAGGACAAGCAGCGCAAACAAGCCAATCATTCGACCCTCACGGAAGATGCCAAGGACATCACAATCCGGTCTTTCTATGGATTTCACAAGATTGCATTGAATCTGTTCTTCGCTGCACAACATCGGGTCTGAAAAATGAGTGTCTCCCTGAAAGCCCGCTGCAAAGGCGCTGCATTCTTCATATGCTTTGATAGTTTTAATCATTCTGTGCTCTCCTGCCATCCGTCACAAAATACTTTACGGCATCTGTGGGATTTTTCAATTCTGTTCTGAAAAATTCAGGGTACATCTTCTCATTCTCATCCAGGGAAACCCATCTTAAATACTCCCTGCTGTCATCCTCTGTAAAGCTCTGGCTGACCGGGGTAAAATCATGCGGCATCTTCATATAGAAATAAAGCGAAATTTCAT
>URPI01000012.1 GCA_900549705.1 uncultured Eubacteriales bacterium | reverse complement strand
ACAAGCCCCGTGCGTCATTGTCCGGCGGCACTGCCGCCACGGGCGGCTAATAGCCGCCCCTACAGAAAACGCGCAAAAATCCCCCGTTTGTCGGGCAACTGTCTGACAAACGGGGGTTCCTTTCATTTTCTGCAAATGTTAATATTGCCGGAGAGGCTGCTGAAGGTGATTTGGCAGGTACCGTCACCGCAGACGATTTTATCGTTTTCGGTGGTGGTTGCAAAATCAGACTGGAACGCACCGCTGAGGCTGCTTCTGTCCAGGGTGAAGCCACAGTTATCCGGCAGGAACAAATTCAGCTCACCGGAGGCGGTGTTCATCTCGATTGTCGCCGGGGCATCACTCAGCCACAGATTGCAGTCGGCGGAAGCACCTTTCAATTCCAGTTTTTTCAACACACCGGAATAATCCAGGTCACCGGAGACGGCATTCACCTGCATTTTCTCTACCGTACAATCGGTAAACACGCAGTTGCCGCTGGCAGTTTTCAGCACCACATTCGTGATGGGCAGCCCGTCTACCCGGATGCCTGCGGCGGCGGCGCTGATTTCCAGGCTCTGGCAGAGCCAATCCCGGGGCACCCGAATGCTCAAGTCCTTTTGGGTGGATTTTCCAAAAACCAACCCCCATTTGCTTTCCCCGGCCTCTATCTCTAACGTTGAGCCTAGGTGCCGCACCACCATGCTGCTGCCGCCGCTTCTTTCCTCGCTGACGGTGACGGTATCCTGGTCGGCAGGCTGAATGTCAATGTCTCCCGATGCCCAGGAGATGAAAATCGAACTGACTTCCCCTGGGGCAAATTCATGTTCACTTCCGGTTGACTGGACAGAAACAATCTGGGACGACACAGGCTTTGCAAAGGAGCTCAGCCCCAGTCCGGCCAGCAGCACACAGAGGAGCACCAACGCAATCATCGAGAACAGGACAATGCGGGCAATTGCCTTTCCTTTCATGTCAGTCCTCCCTTTTCAAATCAAGAGCGGCGCACACGACCCCTTCCAGCGCCTTTTCGATGGGGAAAATCAGCCAGGTCACCACCCACGCGCCCGTGGCGAAGCTGATCAGGAAGAACAGCACCAAAGCAACGGTGCGCATCAGCTTTTTGATGCTCTTTTCCAGACCGGAATTAGAGGTGCTTGTCTGTGTTACTTTCTTTTCCTCCGCTGCTTTCTTCTCTTTTTTATTGTCTCTGAAGGTCAGCAGCAGCAAGGTGGCGATGGCCACAATCACCAGCAAAATACACACGCCCGCATCATCCCAGCCAATGGAATCCAGCAGAATCAGCGGAACAGGACTGACGATGTACAGGAAAATGGCAACCGCCCGCATCATCCGGGCAACAGCAGGGGCTGTGCCCTCAAATTCCGGCAGAGGGTTGTAATCCGGCTCTGCCTCCGGGGGCTGCTCTCCGCCGAGGATGGCATTGACATCCCCGATTCCGGCAATGGCCTGACGGTAGGCGTTTTCCGGGGTGCTGCCCCGGCTGACCAAATCATCAAACCGATCCAGGGTATTTTGCAGGATTTCCTGCTGGATGTCCTCCACGCCCTCGGTTCCGGCGAAGAGGAGATTGACATATGAAACGAGCTTCTCCCTCATGCTTCTTCCTCCACTTTCAATAGCTTATCCATAATATCCTTTGTTTCTTCCCATTCTGCTGTCAGTTTCTTGCTGGCTTCCCGCCCCGCCGGAGTGACGGTATAGTAACGCCGCCGCGCCCCTGCGCCGCTGTCGCCCCAATAAGCGGTGACATAGCCCTGCTCCTCCAGGCGCTTAAAGGCGGTGTAGAGCGTGGCTTCTTTCAGCTCAAACCGGCCGGAGGAAAGGGTGCAAATCATCTTGTTGATTTCGTAGCCATAGCTGTCGCCCTGCAACAAGCGCGCCAGGATGATGGCATCGGTATGGCCGCGGATTAAATCGCCTGCAATGGACATCTGCATTCCTCCTTTGTTAAGGGAATCATATCACATAGTACCTCATCTGTCAAGGTACTGTGTGTAAAAAAGCGCCGACGATTCTACCGCCGGTTTACATAAATTTCAACTGTAGGGGCGGATAGCATCCGCCCGAAACCCCGGATTTTCGATAGCACCAGATGAACGCACACGCGGGCTGTAGGGGTCGACGAGCATGTCGACCCGGCACAGAGCACCTAAAGGGGTGCTTTTTGCCACGGGCGGATTCTATCCGCCCCTACCAGGATGCGGCACAAAACGGTTTCTGAGCGTGTCGTTACCGGGCGGGTCAGGGCACCAACGTATTGGAACAGCGTTCGTAGCATCATTGTCCGGCGACACTGTCGCCTATTTATGATACTTGCTTCCCGCCTGAATGGCCTCGGCGCGGTAGAGCTGCTCCAGCACCATGATGCGAGCCAGATGATGCGGAAAGGTCATCGGCCCCATGGAGAGCCTGAAATCCGCCCGCTCCTTCACTTTTGGTGCCATACCAAAGGACGACCCGATGAGAAAAATGGCACTGCTCTTGCCGGAAAGCTTCACATCCTTCATTTTCTCCGCAAATTTTTCACTGGAAAGTTCCTTCCCCTCCGGGGTGAATACGCAGAACCAACTGGATTTCGGAATGCGGGTAAGGATTGTTTCCGCCTCTTTTTCAAGTCCGGCCGCAATCTCCGCAGGGCTTGGATTTTCCGGCAGACGGCTCTCCGGCAGCTCCACCAGTGTAAAATGGCAATAGCCGCTCAGGCGCTTGGTATACTCCTGGGCGGCGGAAATGTAAAATTTTTCTTTCAGCTTCCCCATGGTTATCAGGGTAATGTCAAACATAAAAATCCGCTCCTTTTTCCCTATTTTAGCATATTTCTCCGGGAATTACAATGATGGATTGGTGACACACTCTTACCAGAGACGGCACTGCCGTCAAGCAAAAGCGCCGCACCAAAACGGCGCGGCGCTTCTGCATAAAGAGGAGAGACACTTCCAATGAAGAAGAAACAAGCAAGTAAAAAAGAGGAGAAAATCTTCCACCGTCCCACAACCGACCCACAGGGCAGCTATACCGGTGTCCCGGAAAACCCAGAGGAAAAACCGGTGCAGGACGCAGATGACCTGTAGGCACCAAACGGCGCGAAGCTGAGAACGCAGCGCTCAAAGTAACGCACGACACCCCCTCTGCGACTCGCTAAGAGCCGCCTGCGGCGGTTGCTCGCTTGCATAGCGCCTGCGGGCGCTAAAGTCAGCCCATTCGGGCTGCCAGCTTTTAGCAGTGGTATGATTGCCACCGGCAATCATAATTTTGAAAGATTCGCTGCGCTCTGCAACACCCCAATGGGGGCGCCGAGGGCGCTTCGCGCCATAACAAAGCCGTCGAATTGTGGATGTTTTAACCGACAATTAGCATGACAGCGTGTGTAAAACGGTTTCTGAGTGTGTCGTTACCGGGCGGGTTAGGGAACCACTGTATTGGTACAGTGTTCGTAGCGTCATTGTCCAGCGGCACTGCCGCTCAGTCAATTTCTGTCAGCCAGCCATCGGGGGCAGGGATGGTACCCATCTGGATACCGGTGAGGGTATCGCGGAGCTTGGTAATGACCTCGCCCATTCCCGCATAGTGGATGTCCCGGCCATGATCTACAATCTTGCCCACCGGGGAAATCACTGCCGCCGTGCCGCACAGGCCGCACTCGGTAAAGCGATCCAGCTCCTTCAGCTCTACCCGGCGCTCCACCACTTCCAAGCCGAGATACTCCCGGGCAATATAGGTCAGGGAGCGGCGTGTGATGGAGGGCAGGATCGTGCCGGAAATGGGAACCACCAAACGGTTGGGTCCCTCGGCAAAGATGATGTTGGCACCACCGGTCTCCTCCACATAGGTACGAGTGGCAGAATCCACATACAGATTTTCATCATATCCAAGGGCGTGGGCTTCGGTCAGGGCATACAGGCTCATGGCATAGTTCAGGCTGGCCTTAATGTGGCCGGTGCCCCGGGGCGCTGCCCGATCCAAGTCACACACGCGAATCACCAGTGGGCGAATGCCGCCCTTGAAATAAGGTCCCACCGGAGAGGCAAACAGCCGGAACTGGTATTCCTCCGACGCATGAACGCCGATGATGGGGCTGGTTCCAAACAGATAAGGCCGCAGGTACAGGCTGGCTCCGCTGCCATAGGGCGGAACCCACTTGCGGTTGGCATGGACTGTTTTGCGCACGGCATCCAGAAACCGTTCCTTGGGGAACACCGGCATCTCCATCCGGCGGCAGGAATCCTCCATCCGCAGGGCGTTCATGTCTGCCCGGAAGCTGACTACCCGGCCATCGGCGGTGGAATAAGCCTTGAGTCCCTCAAAACAGCACTGGGCATATTGCAGCACACAGGCCGCTTCGCTGAGGGTGACGTTGGGGTTGTCGCTGAGCGCACCCTCATCCCAAGCGCCGTTCTTGTAATTTGACACATAACGATAGTCCGTGGGGTAATAAGCAAACCCCAGTTTTTCCCATTCCATATCCATAATCAAACCTCATTTACTTTCCGCTGTCGCCATAGTTTGTAAGCACACGGGCAGAAGGGTCGTTGACATTGCAGCCTTCCCAGGCTTTATTGGGCATCCAGAAATCCACCACCATCTCCGCCTGACCGGGATAATAGCGCTCAAACAGCTCCCGGTACAGCAGGGATTCCTTTGTAAAGGGGGTGGCAAAGGTGTATCTCTTTCTTCTGGCTTCAAATTGTTCATCGGTATACAGCTGCTGGGCATATTCCTTCAGGTCATCCACCATAGAATGACCCACGGCATCGCTGAAAGCTGCCTTCTCCCGCATGAGAATGTCATGGGGCAAATAATCCCCTTCAAATGCGTGACGCAGCAAATATTTCCCCTTGCCGTAGCTGTTGACCTTCCGCTTGGGGTCGAGATTCATGACATATTCCACGAAGTCCAGATCGCCGAAAGGCACTCTGGCTTCCAGACTGTTGACGCTGATGCAGCGGTCAGCCCGGAGCACATCGTACATATGCAGCTCCCGAATCCGCTTCTCTGCCTCCTGCTGGAAAGCTTCCGGGCTGGGAGCGAAGTCGGTGTATTTATATCCAAACAGCTCATCGGAAATCTCGCCGGTGAGCAGCACCCGCAAATCCGTATGCTCATGGATGTACTTGCACACCAGATACATACCAATGGAAGCGCGGATGGTGGTAATGTCATAGGTTCCCAGCAGCGCCACCACGTCCGGCAATGCTGCCAGCACATCCTCCTTGGAGATAATCACCTCGGTGTGGTCAGCCCCCAGGTAATCCGCCACCTGCTTGGCATATTTCAGGTCGATGGCATCGATGTCCATGCCAATGGAAAAGGTGCGGATGGGTTTTTTCAGGTGTCGCGCCGCCACGGCACACACCAGGCTGGAATCCAGGCCGCCGGACAGCAGGAAGCCAACCGGCGCGTCCGCGTCCAGCCGCTTGAGAATACCGGCTTCCAGCTTGTCGTGAATCTTCTTGCAGGCGGTCCCCACATCGTCCTCCACCAAGGCGGTGGGTTTGCTGATGTTCCGGTAGCAGACGAACTTGCCATCTTTATAATAATGTCCCGGCGGGAAGGGAAGAATATGCCGGCACAGACCCACCAGATTCTTCGGCTCACTGGCGAAGATAATTTCCTTGCTGGGCAGATACCCATAGTACAGCGGGCGGATGCCGATGGGGTCACGGGCGGCAATCAGCTGCCCTGATGCCCCGTCATAGAGAATCATGGCAAACTCAGCATCCAGCATCCGAAACATATCCGTGCCGTACTCCCGGTACAGTGGCAGCAGCAGCTCACAATCGGACTCACTCTGGAAGGTATACCCCTTCTCCTCCAGCTTCTTTTTCAGCAAACGGAAGCCATACAGTTCCCCATTGCACACCACCGAATTCCCGAAGGCAGAAAAAGGCTGCATCCCGCTTTCATTCAGCCCCATGATGGCGAGGCGGTGGAAACCCAAAAAGCCATTACCCAAATTCAGGATGCGGGTCATGTCCGGGCCTCTGGAAACGGTTCTTTCAAAATAGCTGCGTACTTCTTTTTCGCTCAGGTTCGCTCCGATGTAACCAATGATGGAACACATAGACGGCCCCTCCTTTTTCTTTCCCAAATGCAAAAAAGCGACAAAGACACGTCTGCAGAGCTTTGCTCCATTCAGACGACACCTTTGTCGCACATCCTGCTTTTGTCAACCAAGCTTTTGTTGGTTTGACAGGATTCTACCTCACAGAATGCAAATTGTCAAGTATAATTTTCCGCTTTACCAGCTTCACCGTCCATTTTAGTGAAATAAATGAATCTGTGCAAATCAAAACTTGCAAGCTTCGGTAGAATTAAACAACCAAAAAGGATTGACAGAAAACCGGAACCGAAGTATAATTTTTCCTGTAAACAAGGACGTTTGCTGACGCGGGGGCGAGGAGCCGCCGCAAAGCAAGCGTCCTTTTTTGGCGGCAGTGCCGCAGCTGGGTTGAATGCGCACGCTTCTGTAGGGGCGGGCAGGGAAGACAGTTCCATTCAATAAACCGCTCTGTTCCATGAGGTTGTGGGCAGCAATGCCGCCGGACAGTGTCACAATTTTGAGAGGGGAAACACAATGATTTACACGGTTGAGGACGTATACGAGTATGTGGAGCAGGAGGATGTGAAGTTCATCCGCCTGGCTTTTTGTGATGTTACGGGGAAACAGAAAAACATCTCCATCATGCCCGAGGAGCTGGGGCGGGCGTTTTCCGATGGCATTTCCTTTGATGCCTCTGCCATTGCAGGCTTTGGCGGGCCGGTGGGCTCTGACTTGTTCCTGCACCCCATTGCCTCCACGCTCAATATTTTGCCCTGGAGACCCAGTCGCGGCAAGGTGGTAAAGATGTTCTGCACCATCACTCACCCGGACGGAACGCCCTTTGCCATGGACAGCCGGGGCATTCTGAAGCGCGCCATCGATGATGCCGCCGCGATGGGGTGCCAGGTAAGCTTCGGCTCTGAATTTGAATTTTATCTGTTTAAAACCGACGAAAGCGGCAACCCCACCGCCGAGCCTTTTGACCAGGCCGGATATATGGACGTGGCTCCAGAGGACAAGGGAGAAAATGTCCGCCGGGAAATTTGCCTGAATTTACTGGACATGGGCATTCAGCCGGAGAGCTCCCACCATGAGGAGGGACCCGGGCAGAATGAAATTGACTTCCGCTATTCCGATGCCATGTCCGCCGCCGACAACGCCATGCACTTTAAGACGGTAGTGAAAACCGCCGCCCTGCGCAATGGCCTGTATGCTTGCTTCTCTCCCAAACCTATCCCCGGGCAGGCAGGCAACGGAATGCACATCAATATGTCCGTCAAATGCAGCGACGGGACAGATAAGAGTGAGGCATTCCTGGCGGGCGTGCTTGCCCATGTGCGGGAAATCACCGCCTTTTTGAACCCCACGGAGGAATCCTACCGCCGCTTTGGCGAGATGAAAGCACCCCGCTACATCACCTGGTCGCCGGAAAACCGCTCCCAGCTCATCCGTATTCCGGCCGCCAAGGGCGAATACCGCAGAATTGAACTGCGCTCCCCCGACCCCACAGCCAATCCGTACCTGGCCTATGCCCTGCTGATTCGCGCCGGACTGGACGGCATTCAAAAAGGAATGCTCCCGCCCCAGCCCGTCAATGAAAATCTTTACACTGCCCCGCGCAGCCTCACCGCTGCCTTGGAGCAGCTGCCCAGCAGCTTGACCGAAGCAAAGCAAATTGCCCGCAGTAGTCCCTTTGTCACCACCATTTTGCCGGAAGCGATGCTGTGAGGATATGCCTATGGCAGCAGAGAAACGAAATTATCGGGTTCTGGTGGCAGGCGGAGACAAGGTTTACAATTATATCTGCGAAAACCTGCCCCGCGGCAGCTATGACCCCATTCTGCGTGCATCCGATGCCGGGGAGGTTCGCCGCATGATGCTGGACACTCCGGCGGATATTGTGATTATCAACACCCCCCTGAGCGATGAATTTGGGACGGAACTGGCTCTTGACCTGTCCGATGGCATCGTTGGCATTTTGCTGCTGGTAAAGGGCGAAATATACGACCAGGTGTGCGATAAGGTGGAGGACAGCGGGGTTCTCACCCTGGGCAAGCCCGTAAGCCGTCAGGGCTTTTACAGCGCCGTGAAGCTGCTCACTGCCATGACGGCACGCCTTGGTAAACTGGACAAGGAAAACCACACCTTGCAGGAAAAAATGGCGGACATCCGCGTGGTGAACCGGGCAAAATGGCTGCTGATTGAGCGCCACCACATGAAAGAGCAGGATGCCCACTACTTCATTGAAAAACAAGCCATGGATATGCGCCTTTCCCGGCGGCAGGTGGCTGAAAATATCATCCGGTCTTACGACACATAGAGGAGAAATTTGCAATGAAAAACACCAAGTATATTTTTGTGACCGGCGGCGTGGTTTCCGGTCTTGGCAAGGGCATCACCGCCGCGTCCCTGGGCAGACTCTTGAAGGCCAGAGGACTGAAGGTTGCCGCCCAGAAGCTGGATCCCTATATCAATGTTGACCCGGGCACCATGAGTCCCTATCAGCACGGCGAGGTGTATGTCACCGAGGACGGCGCGGAAACCGACCTGGATTTGGGTCACTACGAGCGCTTCATTGACGAAAATTTGAATAAATACTCCAATCTCACCACCGGCAAGGTCTACTGGAACGTGCTGAATAAGGAGCGCCGCGGCGAATACCTGGGTTCCACCGTGCAGGTGATTCCCCACATCACCAACGAAATCAAGGAATTTGTGTATTCCGTGGCTAAGAAAACCGATGCCGATGTGGTCATTACAGAAATCGGCGGCACCATTGGTGACATTGAATCCCAGCCTTTTCTGGAAGCCGTGCGGCAGATTTCCCTGGAGGTAGGCGCAGAGAACAGCCTCTTTATCCACGTAACCCTGGTTCCCTTCCTGCGTGGTTCTGACGAACACAAGTCCAAACCCACTCAGCACTCCGTAAAGGAATTGCAGGGCATGGGCGTGAAGCCGGACATCATCATCCTGCGCTGCGATGAGCCGCTGGAGGATTCCATTTTCAAGAAGATTGCCATGTTCTGCAACGTGAAGCCCGACTGCGTGATTGAAAACATCACCCTGCCGGAGTTGTATGAAGCTCCCATCATGCTGGAAAAGAGCAATTTCTCTGCCATTGTCTGCCGGGAGCTGGGCATTCAGGCACCGGACATCGACCTGAGCGACTGGAACGCCATGCTCGACCGGATTCACCGGCGCAACCGTCAGGTCACCATTGGCCTGGTGGGCAAATATGTGCAGCTGCATGATGCCTATCTCTCCGTAGCGGAGGCCCTGCGCCACGCGGGCTATGCCCACGGCGCTCATGTCAACATCAAGTGGATTGATTCCGAAACAGTAAACGCCCAGAATGTGGAGGAGATTCTCTCCGACTGCGCCGGTGTGGTGGTTCCCGGCGGCTTCGGCAACCGGGGCATTGACGGAAAGGTGGCCACCGCTGACTACTGCCGCACCCACAATCTGCCCTATCTGGGCATCTGCCTGGGAATGCAGGTGGCCGTGATTGCCTTCGCCCGGTTTGTGGCAGGCATGACGGATGCCAACTCCGGCGAATTTGACCCGGACAGCACCCATAAAGTCATTGACTTTCTGCCCAACCAGAGCGATGAAACCGACAAGGGCGGCACGCTGCGTTTGGGCGCTTACCCCTGCAAGATTGTCCCCGGCACCCAAATGCACCGGGTATACGGCAAACTGGATATTTCCGAGCGTCACCGCCACCGCTATGAATTCAACAACCGCTTCCGGGCGGAATTGGAAGCGGCCGGTCTGACCGTCAGCGGCACTTCTCCCGATGACTACATTGTGGAGACGGTGGAAATCGAAGGGAACGATTTTTATATCGGTGTGCAATATCACCCTGAGTTCAAGAGCCGCCCCAACAAGCCCCATCCCCTGTTCCTGGGGCTGATTGAGGCAGCGCTGAAAAACAATCAGTGAAGCAGGATTCGGGATGTGCGGCGTTGCGGCTGCCTGATGCCGGTTCACCTCGCACTTCCCCACGATGATGCCAAAAAGCAGACACCCACGCTTTGTGAGTGTCTGCTTTCGTTTTGCAGCGAACTGTATAAATCCAGTGTGTCCCTTGTATATCGGCAGGGAGTTCTTACTGAATAACCCGCACCCGCAGCACGCCCTCGATGTTTTTCAGGTGTTCGCAGGCGTTGGAAGAAACCTTGTGATCCAAGTCCAGCATGGTCACGGCGTACTCCCCACGGCTCTTGTTCATCAGTCCCGCAATGTTGATGCCCTCAGCGGCAACGGCGGTGGTGAAACGGCTCAGGGAGTTGGGGATGTTACGGTGCAGAATGCAAATCCGCCCGGCGGCGGTGCAAACGCCCATGTCGCAGTTGGGGAAGTTGACGGAATTGACGATGTTGCCGTTTTCCAGATAGTTCATCATTTCGGCAACGGCCATCTTGGCACAGTTGTCCTCGGATTCCTCGGTGGACGCGCCCAAATGAGGAATGGCAATGCAGCCAGGCATGGAAGCGGTCTTGTCGTTGGGGAAGTCCGTGACGTACCGCGCCACCTTGCCGCCGGATAGCGCCTCTGCCATCGCATCGTCATCCACCAGCAGGTCACGGGCAAAGTTCAGGATGATCACCCCGTCCTTCATGGCGGCGATGGTTTCTGCGTTAATCATCTTCCGGGTGTCATCCAGCAGCGGGGTGTGGAGGGAAATAATGTCACAGGTGGAAAAAATATCCTCCCGCCGATTCACCCGGGCAATCTGACTGTCCAGATGCCAGGCGGCATCGATGGAAATGAAGGGGTCACAGCCGTAAACCTCCATGCCCAGCCGCTGGGCAGCATTGGCCAACGGGCCGCCTACCGCGCCCAGACCGATGACACCCAGCTTCCGCCCCAGCATTTCATGACCGGCGAATTGGGACTTTCCCTTTTCCACCTTCTTGGCTACGTCCCCCTCCGGGGCAATGGACTTGACCCAGTTGATGCCGCCAATCACGTCACGGCAGCCCAGCAGCAAGCCGCACAGCGTCAGCTCCATGACGCTGCGGGCGTTGGCACCGGGGGTATTGAACACCACGATGCCTTGCTCTGCGCACTTATCCAGGGGAATGTTGTTGACACCGGCTCCGGCACGCGCCACAGCCAGCAGCTTTTCCGGCAGCACCATGTCGTGCATGGCGGCGCTGCGGACGAGGATGCCATCGGCCTCCGGGAGATGTTCGGTGAGCTGATAGTCCTCCCTCCAAAGTGCCGTGCCCTTGGGGGAGATTTTATTCAAATAATGAATCTGATACATGGCAATTCCTCTTTTCCGAAATCAGCGGTTCTTCTTTTCAAAGTCGTCCATAAAGTTCACCAGCGCTTCCACACCGGCCTTGGGCATGGCATTATAGATGCTGGCGCGCATTCCGCCCACAGAGCGGTGACCCTTCAGGTTCTTGAATCCGGCGGCATCCGCCTCTGCCACAAATTTGGCATTGAGCTCGTCATTGCCGGTGACAAAGGTGACGTTCATCAGGGAGCGATCCTTCTTTTCCACCGTGCCGTGGAACAGCTGACTTCCATCCAGGTAGTCATAGAGAATCTTTGCCTTCTCCTCATTGCGCCGCTGCATCACCTCCAGGCCGCCCTGGTTCAGCAGCCACCGGAATACCTTGCCGCAGATGTAGATGTTATAGCAGGGCGGGGTATTGTACATGGAGCCGTTGTCGGCATAGGTCTTGTAGCGCAGCATCGTGGGGGTGTTGGGGTAGACGTTGTCGGTAATCAAATCCTCCCGGAGAATGCCGATGACCACACCGGCAGGGCCGATGTTCTTTTGTACGCCGCCATACACGAAGCCGTACTTCGTCACATCCATTGGCTCGGACAAAAAGCAGCTGGACACATCGGACACCAGCATCTTCCCCTTGGTATTGGGCAGCTGCTTAAACTTCGTTCCATAAATGGTGTTATTTTCGCAGATATAAACATAGTCCGCATTTTCGCTGACAGGCAAATCCGAACAGTCGGGAATGTAGCTGAAATTCCGGTCGGCAGAGGAGGCAATGGCATTGGCCTGCCCGTACATCTGGGCTTCCTTCCACGCCTTCTTTGCCCACACACCGGTGATGATGTAGTCGGCAACGCCGTGGGGCATCAGGTTCATGGGAACCATGGCAAATTGGGTATGAGCGCCGCCTTGAAGGAACAGCACCTTATAGTTATCGGGGATGCCCAGGAGCCTCCGCAAGTCCGCCTCAGTCTGGTCAAAGATATTCTGGTAGACCTTGGAACGGTGGCTCATCTCCATGACGGACATCCCGCTTCCCCGGTAGTCCAGCATTTCGGCAGCAGCTTCCTTCAAAACCTCCTCCGGCAGCACAGCAGGGCCGGCAGAAAAATTATAAACGCGCATTCCAGTCTCCTCCTTCTTATTTTGCAAGGAACCGTTCCAGCAGCTTATAGCCGTTGGGTTCAAAATTGTCCGCATTGCGGGCGCTTTCTTCCGTGAAACGCTCCCGCTTCTTTTGCTCGTGGGTGCTGTCATACAGCAGATAGGGAACCGGATTGGACGTGTGCGTGCGAATGCGCAGGGGCGTGGGATGATCCGGCAGAATCAGCATCCGGTAGTCCTCCCCGGCAGCCTCCATGGCTTGCTTCACCCTGGCAATCAGGCGGCTGTCCAGGTATTCAATGGACTTGACCTTATCCTCCACCCGACCCTGATGCCCCATTTCGTCCGGTGCTTCCACATGGATATATGCGTAGTCACAGCCATCTTTTAAAAGGGCATCAATGGCAGCCTGCGCCTTGCCCTCCCAATTGGTATCGATGGAGCCGGTTGCGCCGGGGACATTGTATACCTTCATCCCTGCACCCACCGCAATGCCTTTTAGCAGGTCAACAGCGGAAATCATTGCACCGGTGAGACCGGTCTTCTCCTTAAAGTTCTGCACCTTGGGCTTCGTGCCTGCGCCCCAGAACCACAGGGAGTTGGCTTTGTGCTTCCCGGCAGCCGCCCGTGCAAGGTTGAGGGGGTGATTATTCAGAATGTCAAAGCTCCGCTCCATCATGTCCCGCAGAACCTTCTCCTGGGGCAGATAGTCGCCGATGACTTTTCCCAGGTGGTCGTGAGGCGGCTCCAATGCGCTGACCCGACCATGCTTCCATACCAGGATATGACGGTAGCTGGTTCCGGTGTAGAAGCGGAAGGTATCGCTGTTAAATTCTGCCCGGATGGCATCCATCAGGATGTCGGCATCTGCGGTGGAAATCTCGCCGGAACTGTGGTCAAGGATGGTCTTCTGTGCATACGGCTCCGGCTCTGTCAGCGTGACGATGTTGCTGCGGAAAATCACATCGTCATCCTCCATCTGAACGCCGACGCTGAGGGCTTCCAGGGGAGATCGGCCTGAATAATTGGCGGCTGGGTCATAACCCAGCACGGAAAGGTTGGCAACGTCACTGCCCGGGGCCATCCCCGCGGGGACATTCTGCACGGTTCCAAGGGTGCCCTTGCCCGCCAGCTCGTCCAGCACCGGCGTGACTGCCGCATCCAGAGGCGTTCTGCCGCCCAGCGCAGGAATCGGCTCATCGGCCATTCCATCACCCAATACAACGATGTATTTCATCGGCTTGCTCTCCTTCTGACATTATTTGCCCGTTCCATGTGGGCAACAGATATTTTTATACTGATTCATGATACCATTTTTCTGTGCGGATTACAATGTATAAAACGAACAGAATATCACAGGAATTTGAATGATTGAATATGCAGAATTGCAAAACGTACAAATGTATTTCACTTGACGACTAGTGAAAACTGTGTTATCATGATAGGCAGGAAGTTTTGGGCGCGGCAGCACCACTCGAACTGTAAGGGCGGATAGCATCCGCCCGCGCCCCTGCGCAACTGAGCTGTCCGTTGAATGGTATCAGCTTCCCCGCGGGGGAAGCCGAGAAATGCTGACTTTGGGCGTTTGCCATTCAACGCACCGCTCCATCCCATTCACTTTCGGGCGGATACGATCCGCCCCTACACATTTACATCAGAAAGGAACATTCCAAATGAAAGATTGCAACTGCGGTTACTGCGCCGGCGGCGAAAAGCTGGCGGCCTTCGGCATTAAAATCTGCGACCTGTCCGTGAGCCAGCTGATTCTCTTTAAAGAGCAGAGCCATCCTGGCCGCGTCATCGTGGCATACAAAGACCATGTCAGCGAGCTGGTAGACATCCCCGCCCAGGAGCGGGCGGCGTTCATCGAGGACGTTGCCAGGGCTTCTAACGCCATCCACAAGGCATTCCACCCCGACAAGGTAAATTATGGCGCTTACGGTGATGGCGGCTGCCACCTGCATTTCCATCTGGTGCCCAAATACAAGGATGAATTTGAGTGGGGCACCCCCTTTGCCATGAACCCCGGCAAGACCACCCTCACTGACGAAGCATATGAGGAAATGATTCAGAAAATCAAGGAGAATCTGTAACATGGCGGATTGGGAGATTTCCCAGGGGCAGCCGGGGGATGAAGATTCCTTCGCCCTCATCCAGACAGAGAGCTGGAAGGCAGCCTTCCGGGACATTCTCACCCCGGAGGTGCTGGAAAACGCCACCCAGCTGCCCAAGGCGACTGCCATGTATCGCCGCCTGTTGGAGCAGCACATCGGCCACGGCTACCTGCTGCGGGTGGACGGCAAGCCCCACTGCATTGCCTGGTGGAACAGGTCAAGAGACGGGGCGGATTTTGGAGCGGAACTGATCTGCATCCACAGCCTGCCTGGCAACTGGCGCAAGGGCTATGGCAGCCGCATGATGGAGACCGTTCTTGGGGACATGAAGGCCGCCGGATTCACGAAAGCGACCTTATGGGTCTTCCGGGAAAACCGGCGGGCAAGACAGTTTTATGAAGCCCATGGCTTTGCCCCCAACGGGATGTCCAAAGGCGGGTTTGATGCAACGGAAATCTGCTACGAAAAAGCACTATAAAAATTACAAATATTCGATTTTTCACCGATAAATGAAAGCAGACACTCACGCTTTTGTGAGTGTCTACTTTTGTTCTATCAGCGTCTAGGGCGGCTCTGTTTTTATTGAAATAAAAAATCAGCTTCCGTCACGTGACTGCAACACCCTCCGCCTCCATCATTTTTTTATGCACAATGGGGAATGCAATCATCTCTGCCACCAGCGTCAGAATCCAGGAAATGGGATAGGAAATATACAGCCACTCCGGGGTGTGCAGCGCCGGAATCTGGAACACCGTAAACACCCACAGCAGCCGGGAGCCGCAAATACCAATCACGGAAATCAGCATGGTAATGGTGGAGGCACCCATGCCTCGCAATGCACCGCCGGCGGAATCCAGCAGACCGAACAGGAAATAGGGCAGCGAGGTAAACAGCACCCGGCGCATTCCAATCTCCAGTGCCTCCTGGGAATCGGTGATGTAAATTTCCAGCAGCGGACGACGGAAAATGGTAAACAGGCCGCCGGTAATCAGCCCCGCCAGGGTGGCATACAGCACACACATCCAGAACACCTTTTTCACCCGCTCGAACTGGTGTGCGCCCACATTCTGCCCGATGTAATTCACCGCTGCCTGATGGAAGCCGTTGACCGCACTGTAGCAGAAGCCCTCCACATTGGACACCGCCGCATTGCCGGACACCATGGCATCACCGAAGGAGTTCATGGAAGACTGGATAATCACGTTGGAAATGGAGAAGGTTGCACCCTGAATCCCGGCGGGCAGGCCAATGCGGACAATCTTTTTCAGCTGAGGGCCATAAATCCGCATTTTTTTAGGATGGAATCGGCAGGCATCCTTCCGGTTCATCAGCACCACCGTCACCGCCACAGCGGAAACCGCCTGAGAAATCACCGTCGCCCAGGCAACACCATCCACATTCATATGGAAGCCTGACACGAATACCACATTGAGCACCACATTCAAAAGCCCCGCCACCATCAGGATAATCATGGGACTTTGGGTGTCCCCCGCTGCCCGGAGGATGGAGGTGCAGTAGTTATACACCAGGGTGAAGGTAATGCCGCCAAAATAAATGCGCATATAGAGGCTGGACAGGGGCAGCACATTTTCCGGGGTGTCCATCCAGCGCAGGAAGGTGGTAGAATACCGAACACCTACCACCGTCAGAAGTACGCCGCCCACCAGCGCCATCAAAAGCGCCGTGTGAACCGTGCGGTGAACCACCTCGTCCTCCCGGCTGCCAATGGCGTGCGCTACGCTCACGCCTGCTCCCACAGACAAGCCGATGAACAGATTGACAATCAAATTGGTAATGGCACCGGTAACACCCACCGCCGCCACGGAGATGCTGCCGCAAAAGCGACCAACCACCACCAAGTCCGCCGCATTGAACAGCAGCTGCAAATAACTGGTCAGGATAATGGGGATGGTATAGCTGAGAATGCCCCAGGCCAGAGGGCCTTCCAGCATATTCCTTTCCGTTTTCTTCATGTTTTGAATGCGCTCCTACTTTTCATTATTTGTACCGATTATACTTCCATTTATTCCCAATGTCAAAATGTATTTTTTACCGTTTTTTCAGCAGAAACCAGCATCCACTTCGTGTAATAATTTAAAAAATGCAATCGTACTGAGTATATACACACTCCACCGGAATCCAACGGTTTTGCGTACAGTATCGTCACCGGGCGGGTTAAGGCACTTCCGGATCGGTACAGGGTTTGTAGCGTCACCAAAAAAAGCTTGACTTTTCCACAAAATGCGTATACCATCTGTGGAAAAAGGAGGGATTTTCTGTGAATGCACCCATTGATATTTCCGGTGTCACCCTGCGCACCCCCCGGCTGCTGCTCCGTCCCTGGCAGGAAAGCGACCTGGACGACTTTTACGAATACGCCAGTGTGGATGGCGTGGGGCAAATGGCCGGTTGGCTGCCCCACAAGGATAAGGCAGAATCAGCCCGGATTCTGAAAATGTTTATAGACGAAAAGAAAACCCTCGCCCTGGAATTTGAGGGAAAGGTCATCGGCTCCATTGGCATCGAACGATATGACGAGGAAAAGCTGCCGGAGATGGCACCCCTGCGCTGCCGGGAAATCGGCTATGTTCTCTCCAAAGATTATTGGGGACGGGGACTGATGCCGGAGGCCGTCCAGGCCGTGATGACTTACCTCTTTGAAACCGTCCGGCTGGATGCCGTTTTGTGCGGTCACTTCCGCCGGAACAGCCAGTCCGCCCGGGTGCAGCAGAAGTGCGGCTTCCACTTTTTGAAGGAAGTCCCCTACACCACCCGCTATGGCACGGTAGAGGATTCCATCCGAAACGTCATTTACCGTCAGGAGTGGGAGGTGCACCAGCTGTGACCATTGCAGAAATGCCTCTGACCGATGAAACCGAGCAAACCCTGCTGCGCCTGTCCGCCGCCTGGGCAGCGGAAAACAGCTGCCGGGGCTATTGCGCCAACGACCATGCCGACCTGGAGGACAACCGGTTCTTCCTGGCCTTCCATGGGGATGAACCCATTGGGTATCTGTTCGGTCATGTAACCAACGCAACCCAAAGCTCCACTGTGATGGCGGAGAACACCCCATTTTTTGAGGTGGAGGAGCTGTATGTGATTCCGGAAATGCGCTCCCACGGGGTTGGGCGTACCCTGTTCCGATATGCGGAAACAGCCGTCCGGGGTGATGCGGATTTTATGGTGCTGTCCACCGCCACCCGCAACTGGAAAGCCATCCTGCACTTTTATCTTGAGGAACTGGGGATGGAATTTTGGAACGCCCGGCTGTTTAAGAAAATCTAAGAAGGAAAAGGTGGCTGTCCCCGCTGAGGGATAGCCACCCTTTTTATTTTCTCCGGTTCGACACGATAACCTGAATCAAGCCGCCAATGGCAAGCACATAGCAGACGCAGCCCAATGCCCTGAATCCGATGGCCTCGCCGGACAGTTTCTCCACAGATTCTTCCAGGTTCAATAGCGTTGTCTCCCCCACCGTCATTTCCAACACGGTGTTGGAATTGGGATGCGCCAGCAACCGGACGACCGTGTGGGGCGCAAGCGCCTCTATTTCACCGCACAGCGCTTCATCGATGCACAACCTATCAATGTACAGCTGCTCATGGTCATCAAAGCGAAGGATGATTTCCCGTACATTGCCCCGCTTTCGGCTCTCCTGAAAGGAGGAAAAGGTGGCGGTGATGTCCCTGGCCTCTGCCCGCGTCACCGGCGCATTCCAGTGCCCCATTCCGAAAATAAAAATCGTCCCCAGAATCAGGCCAAAGATTGATTCAACAATCTTCTCCCCTTCTGTCATATCCTTGAATTGGCGCATTTTCTCACTACCAATATACCATCAATGCTGTTGCTATCTTGCGTATTATCTTCCGCCTTACGTACTATCTTCCACTATTATAAGTGGGGACAGCTGTGATGTCAATTGTAAAAGCAAGGGACGCTTCTCCCTCCCTGCTTATCCGGTAGTATTTCCGCCGTGCGTCCTGGGAAATGAGCCGAAAGCCGACCTTTTCCAGCACATGCTGACTTCTGGTATTTGTCAAAACGGCATCCGCGTACAACACGGGAATGTCCAGCTTATGGAAAGCATAATCAATGGCCAGCCGCTCTGCTTGGGTGCCAAAGCCCCGGTCTTTGTACTGGCTGCTTTTCATGGTGATGCCCAGAGCGGCAGATTCATGAGGTTTGATGTCATAAAACCGCAGTTCGCCCACCATTTCATCCCCGTACATGATGGCAAATGGCAGCCGCTTCAAGGCAATCTGCCGCTGGATGTAAGCGTCAACCGTTTCCCGGTTGTATGTATATTCCCGAAATTCGCTTTTATCCAGATACAAGTCGGCATCGTTCTGGTAATCCCGGAAAAAAGCGTGATACATCCGGGCGGTCATTGGCGTGAGTGTGATTTCCGGCTCCATGGTTCCCTCCGTGAATTTTGTTATGGGTATTGTATCACACAGGAGTGCAAAATAAAAGGGTGCACAGGATTCACAGAAAATCTTAATTTGACGAATCCTGCTGGACATGGTATAGTAAAAGCAGAAATCATAGGAAACAGGTGGGGAATATGGGTTTTGCAATGGGTTTTGACCTCTTTGGCATTCTGTTTGCAATCATGTTTGTGGCGGTAGCCGCCGTGATCATCGCAACGGCGGTCAAAAGCCTCAGCCAATGGCACACAAACAACAATTCGCCCCGGCTGACCGTCCCGGCGACGGTGGTTTCCAAGCGAACCAACGTGTCCCACCACCACACCGGGAGCGTTGACGGGCAGTATCACACCTCTACAACCTACTACGCCACCTTCCAGGTGGAAAGCGGCGACCGCATGGAGCTCCAACTGGCCGGAAATGAGTACGGGCTGCTGGTGGAAGGCGACAAGGGGAAGCTCTCCTTCCAGGGCACGCGGTTTCTGGGATTTGAGCGTTCTTGAATATGTGCCGCGTTTTTTGCAAATCATTTCAGGCCCGGATTATCCGGGCCTGAATTCTTATCCCGCTGCGTCCAGCATATTCTCGATGAAGATGCCATAGCCAATCTCCGGTGCGCCCACCAGCACATGGGTCACAGCGCCGATGAGCTTTCCGTCCTGGATGATAGGGCTGCCGCTCACGAGTGATTGCCATTATGGACAACACGATATGCTTGTAAAGCCTTTTCATTTGTACTGTTGAAAGCCAATTGCTTTCTTTTGCGCTGTATGGTAAAATGACCACAGAAAAGGTGTGCTTCGTTTCATGAGAATGGGGGGATTTGCAAATGCTGATGAACAGTGGCGAGTACTTGGATTTGGTACAGAGCATCAAGCAGGAAATTCAAAGTGCGCAATATAGAGCGGCGCTGAATGTCAATAAGGAACTGATATGCCTGTACTACGGCATTGGGTCAGCCATCAACGAGCATAAAACCTGGGGAAATAAGTTTATTGAGAACCTTGCCACAGACATCAAGCTGGCATTCCCGGAGGCAAAAGGGTATTCTGTGCGCAATCTCAAGTATATGGCAAAGTTTGCGCTCCGTTTTCCGAACTTTGAAATTGTGCAAGCGGCGCTTGCACAAATAACGTGGTATCATCACATTGCATTGATGGATAAGGTGAGGACAGCGGAGGAGCACATTTGGTATGCCAACCAAGCAGCTGGGAACGGGTGGTCACGCAATGTTTTGGTACACCAAATTGAGATAGGGCTCTATCAACGCCAAGCGCTGGCTAAGAAAATAGCAAATTTCGAGGAACGCTTACCCTCCCCGCAAAGTGAGCTTGCCGTACAGACGATGAAAGACCCCTATGTGTTTGATTTTATCCCGTTTAAGGAAGATATGGTGGAGCGAGATATTGAGCAGGCACTTGTGAAAGATGTTACAAAGCTACTGCTGGAATTGGGAACAGGATTTGCTTTCCTTGGGAACCAATATCACCTGAATGTGGGCGGAGATGATTTTTATATCGACCTCCTTTTTTACAACTTGAATCTTCGCTGCTATGTGGTGATTGAACTGAAAACCGGTGAATTCAAGCCGGAATATGCCGGGCAGCTGAATTTCTACCTTTCAGCGGTGGATGGGATTCTAAAAAAGGATGACGACCACCCCTCCATCGGTCTGCTGCTGTGCAAGAGCAAAAATGATTTGGTGGCGGAGTATGCGCTCAAGGATATGTCCAAGCCCATGGGTGTCAGTGCGTATAAAGTAACCAGCAGCTTGCCGGAAGAACTGCAACGGCAACTGCCATCGATTGAGGACATTGAAAAGCGGATTCAAAAGGAATAATTTTACTGGAATGAGAATTGCCGACCCTATGTTAACAGATTGAAATTTCGGAAAGGAATGCGATTGTATGAAGAAGATTATTACATTGTTCTTTGCTTTATCATGTGTGCTGGCTCTGGTTGGTTGCTCCAAGATAAAAGAACCAGCTACCCCGACAAGCAACATTGAGGACACCGTAAGCACAGAAACAGAAATACAAATCCAAAATGAAATATTACAATTTTTCGCAGATAAGTACAACATGAAATTTACCTTATGGGGGCCAGAAGGTCATGACTTATATGCGTTCTATATTTATCCGAACTATGCTGAGAGAGAATGTCTTATTTTGATGCCCGCAAATACAGACGATGTTGCGGAATGCATTAAAAACCTGGCATGGGAAGTTGTTGGTGATGAATTGATTATCACTGGTGGATGGCAAGAAACATTCAAGATTGATATTACTGCGGAAACAGCAACCTCTACAGCGACAGGCAAAGTATATCAAATCTATGAAATGCAGTCCGAATTAAGATAAAGCGGGCAACCAACTTTCGATTTGTCGAACTAGCTCTCCCGGAAAACCTCTCCGGGAGAGCTGCCTTTTTATCCCGCTGCCTGGAGCATATTCTCGATAAAAATTCCGTAGCCAATCTCCGGTGCGCCCACCAGCACATGGGTCACAGCGCCGATGAGCTTTCCGTCCTGGATGATAGGGCTGCCGCTCATGCCCTGGACGATGCCCCCGGTGGCTTCCAGCAGCGCCTTGTCCGTCACCTTCAGCAGCAGATTCCGCCCATCGGTGCGGTCGGCGGGATAGACCTTGAGAATCTCCACAGAATAGTCACCGGTGGAAAAGCAGCTGACAGTGGAGCGAATGCTGGCCTGCCCCGGGTGAACCTGGTCGGCGCGGCCAATGGGGATTGGCTCCCCCAGCCAGCCCTGGCGGGATTTTCCAAACACACCCTGGGGCGTGTTTTTCAGCAGCTGACCGCAGCTCTCCTCGCCGTCACAGCTTCCCTTGAGCTGACCGGGATGGCCGCTTTTGCCTTTGGTGACGGACTGCACCTGGGCGGGATAAGCCGCCCCCTCCGCCATGTGCAGCAGCACGCCGCTGCTCCCGTTGACCCCGTGGCCTAATGCGCCGAAGCACCCGGTAGCCGGGTCGTACCAAGTGACCGTGCCAATGCCGGAAATGCCCTGTTTGAGGTAAACCCCCAGCTTTGCCCCGTCCGCCGTGGACACAATGGGGATTTCCGCTTCCAGCTCCTTGCTGCCCCGCAGCAGCGTCAGCCGCGCCGTGCCGCCGCTCTCGTCCAGCAACCGGCGTATCTGCTGCGCGTTATGCACCGTCTGGCCGTTTACCCTTAAAATCCGGTCACCGATTTTCAGTCCGGCCTGCCGCGCCTCTGCCCCCAGGGCATCATCAAAGGCGGCAATGGTAACGGTATTGTCCCGCAGCTGCAAGCCCACTGTCTGTCCCACGGGAATCAGCAGCGGCTCTGCCCAGACTGATACCGAAAAAAAGACAAGGATAAAAACAGCCGCTGCGACTGCCAATGCTTTCTGTTTCATGTTCGTGCCCTCCCTTTCCTGCAAGGTTAATATGCCGCGCTGCGCACATTGTAACCGCTGAAAAAATCGAAAAAAGCGGAAGGGTGTGGTCATTTTGTCAAAATGAGGTTGCAATTATAATCGTTTTGCTGTATGATTAGTTAAGAAAGCCCATCCCAACGGTTATGAAAGGCTGAATGCTTATGGAGCAAATCATCGCAGATGCCATTCGTTACATCCAAGAGGTTTTCCGGGATGATTTCAGCGGACACGATGCTGCCCACTCCGTCCGGGTTTACAAAGCAGCTCTGGCAATCGCCGCCGAAGAACAGGCCGATGCCCGTTTGGTGGCCTTAGCTGCGCTGCTGCACGATGTGGACGACCGGAAACTCTCCCCGGAGACAGCCGCCGGAAAAGACCGCGCCGTCCGGTTTTTGCAGCGCCATCAGCTGCCTCAGGAAGAAATCAACACCATCTGCACCATCATTGACCAGGTTTCCTATCAGGGTACGGATTCCGTTGTCCCCTCCACCCCGGAAGGGAAATGCGTCCAGGATGCCGACCGGCTGGATGCCCTGGGCGCCATCGGCATCGCCCGTACCTTTGCCTATGGCGGAAGTCATGGCCGCCCGCTGTACGACCCGGAGGAGAAGCCAAAGCTTTCCATGAACGCGGCGGAATATTCCCGGCGGCAGTCCAGCTCTGTCAATCATTTCTACGAAAAGCTGTTTCAGCTTCAGAACATGATGAACACCGAAACCGGACGGCGGGTGGCAGCGCAGCGAACGGCGCGAATGCACCAATTTTTGAATGACTTTCTCGCGGAATGGGACGGTGCAGACATCCGTCAGAATGGAGGATAACCGTGTGCACAAATTATGAGGAACTTGTCCGGCAGCTGCAAGCGCTGATGGCAGAGATACCCTATCGGGTGAGCAACCTCGCCAACGCCTCAGCCCTGCTGTGGCTCTCCCTACCGGACATCAACTGGGTGGGATTTTACCGACTGACCGGCGATAAACTGGTACTGGGACCCTTTCAAGGAAAGCCCGCCTGCATCGTCATCCCCGTGGGGCGGGGTGTCTGCGGCACAGCCGCTCAGGAAAATCGGGTGGTACGAGTGGAAAATGTACATACGTTTCCCGGTCACATCGCCTGTGACAGTGCCTCCAATTCCGAAATTGTCCTGCCCCTGTATGATGGCAAGGCACTTTGGGGCGTGCTGGATATTGACAGCCCCGCTCTTGACCGCTTCCGGGCGGAGGACGAAGCAGGACTGCGGCAGATTGCAGCAGTATTAAACGATATGCTGACAAATACAAACGAAAAAACTTGATTCTATAAAAAGGAGCGATATTAGATGGGACTTTTGAAAGCATTGATGGGCAGCGTGGGTGGTACCCTGGCTGACCAGTGGAAAGAGTATTTTTACTGCGATTCCATGCCCGAGGACGTACTGGCAGTCAAGGGCAAAAAGCGGGTTTCCGGCCGCTCTGCCAACCGGGAGAATGACAACATCATCACAAACGGCAGCGTCATCGCCGTGGCAGACGGTCAGGCCATGATGATTGTGGATCAGGGAAAGGTTGTGGAATTTACCGCCGAGCCAGGCGAATTTACCTATGATGCCTCCAGTGAGCCTACCATCTTCTGCGGCGACTTGGGAACCAGCATTATGGAAACATTCAAGACCGTGGGCAAGCGCTTCACCTTCGGCGGCGAGAAAGCCAAGGATCAGCGGGTATACTACTTCAATCTGAAAGAGCTGGTGGGCAGCAAATACGGCACGCCCAACCCCGTCCCCTTCCGGGTGGTTGACCGAAACATCGGCCTGGACTGGGAAATCAGCGTCCGCTGCTTCGGCGAATACAGCTTCCATATCTGCGACCCCCTGCTGTTCTACACCAACGTCTGCGGCAACATCACCGAGGACTACACCCGTGACCGGCTGGACGGTCAGATGAAGACAGAGCTGCTCACCGCCCTACAGCCCGCCTTCGCCCGGATTTCTGAAATGGGCATCCGCTACAGCAGCCTGCCCGCTCACACCATGGAGCTGGCAGACATCCTCAACCAGGTGCTGAGCAAAAAATGGCGGGAGCTGCGGGGCATTGAGATTGTCTCCTTCGGCGTTTCCAGCATCAAGGCCTCCGAGGAAGACGAGAAGATGCTCAAGGATATGCAGCGTACTGCCGTGTTCACCAACCCCAACATGGCTGCCGCCTATGACGTGATGGCACGGGGCGATGCCATGAAGGCCGCTGCCTCCAACACCGCCGGTGCTGCCACCGGATTTATGGGCATGGGCATGGCGCAGAGCATGGGCGGCAGCTCCAATGCAGCCCAGCTGTTCCAGATGGGTCAGCAGCAGCAAGCCAGTCAGCCCGCTCCCGCCCCGGTACCCGCCCCCAATCCGCAGAGCTGGAAATGCAGCTGCGGTGCCACAGCCACCGGCAAATTCTGCACCGAGTGCGGTGCCAAGCGTCCGGAAGCCCCTGCCGGCTGGACTTGCAGCTGCGGCACGGTGAACCAGGGCAAATTCTGCACCGAGTGCGGTGCCAAAAAGCCCAGCGCTGCGCCCCAGTACCGCTGCAACAAGTGCGGCTGGGTGCCCGCCGATCCCAAGAATCCTCCCAGATTCTGCCCGGAGTGCGGCGATCCCTTCGGCGCCGAGGACGTTGTGGGATAAAAAAACGCCCTGATGCGCCAGGGTGTTCATAACCAGGAAAGGAGAAATTGCCCATGGCAAACGAAGTCACCAATTACCAATGCCCCTCCTGTACCGGCCCTCTGCATTTCGGCAGCGAGTCCGGCGTGCTGGAATGTGACTATTGCGGCAGCCGGTTCTCGGTGGAGGACATCGACCGGATGTATGCCGAGAAAAACGCCGATGCGCAGGCAGCCTCAGAAGAACGGGAGGCCAAGCAGACCGTCCATGAAGCGGCATGGGACATGGAGTCCGCCGGAGAACAATGGGGCGAGGACGAGGACTCCCTCAACGTCTACAACTGCCCCTCCTGCGGTGCAGAGCTGGTGTGCGACAAGACCACCGCTGCCACCGCCTGCCCCTATTGCGGCAACCCCAGCATTATCCCCGGCAAGCTTTCCGGTGACAAGAAGCCGGAGCTGATTATTCCCTTCCAGGTGGACAAGAAGGTGGCTATCGCCGCGCTGAAGCATGACGATTTTGATGCGTTGGATTTTCAATGGCAGGTTAAAAAACCAAAAGAAATT
>URPI01000011.1 GCA_900549705.1 uncultured Eubacteriales bacterium | reverse complement strand
GTGGCCTGCGGGCGGCTATGAGCCGCCCCTACTGGTTGGCGTGTGCGTTCACCCGGTGGCACAGCCGCCTTTGTTCGTCTTCACAGCGCCATCGAACCGGGCGGGTTAGGGAACCAACGTCCCCCTGCCAGCCCTGTGCGGCATTGTCCGGCGGCACAGCCGCCTTAGTTCATCTTGGCATTGGGGGAGAAAGCGCTGCAGCACTCCACCCGGTACATATACGCCTGCTGCAAAATCTCGGCAGTCTGCAATGCCTTCCAGCCCACGGTGCTGCGCTGGTTCAGGGGGTCGGCAGTACCGGCAGAGCCAAGCTGCTTGATGATGGTCTGCAAGCCGCCGCCGGTGACTTCGGTCACGCCATAAGCGCCGTTGCCCAGGAACAGGCAGCCGAACACCGCCAAACCGTTGGGGCAGTCGTTCTCCGTGCCGGTGTAAACCGCTGCCTCGCTGGTCTCTACAAAGCGCACCCCGGCAATCCGGCCAATCTCGCCCTCAAACTGATTTTCCGGCTTGCAGTACTGGTGCATCTGCTCCCAGCGGGGGTCGCTCATAATGTCGTAGGCCACATAGGGGTGCAGAATGCACACATAGCTGTCGCCAAACTTGGGCGCGTTCACCGCCTTGAGCATGGCGGCGATTCGCTTCACCGTGTCCACCGTCAGCACGCAGCTGCCATCCAGACCGCTGCGGTCGGAGACGGCGGTTTCCTTGCCGGAAGCATCCCGCTTGGGGCAGTAGCACACATTGGTGCCGCTTTGCAGCACATTGCGGGTGATGGTGTCCAGGGTCAGACCCGCCTGATGACCCACCGCCCGGGTGGCTTCCAGCACATTGTTGTCAATGGCGGTCAGATCCAGCACATCGGACAGGCACACATAGTCGCCATACTGGCGCACCTCTGCCTCCACATTTACCACGCTCATCTTGCGCCCATCGGGGGTCACGCCTTCGGTCAGAGGCTTGGTGGCCTTGGGCAAGGCGGCGTAGCGGCGGAACTCAATGCGCTTGCCGCCGTTTTTGGGGATGGGGCGCTTCTGACCGAACTGATTGTGAATCAGGTTGGGAGCGGCCTCCTCCAGCAGCGCCCGGTCATAGAAGGTCTTGTTTTCTGCGGACAGACCGGCATCGGTGGTGACGTTGACGTTTTCTGCAAACAGCTGAAGATTCATGTTGATTTCCATTTGATGTTCTCCTTTTATCATATGATTTGATTTGTGTGTGGCAGCCGGTCAGCCGAAGCTGATCCGCTCCCCTTGTTCCACCATGCGGCAGATGCGATCATATTCGCCCCGGCTCAGGCTTCCCACGCCGGAACCCATCTTCACCGCCCCGCCGCCGGTCAGCCCGTTTTCCTCCGGGCGATTGCCGCCCATCAGGGAGGAAGCCAGCTGCTCCCGGGCGTACTGCGCCCCATAGGCCATGGCGGCGGGCAGAATCTGGGCGGCATGGGCAGCCAGGTATGCCCCCTCCGGGGTCATGCCGCAGCCCAGCGCCTGGGCGAAGGTCTGATTTTGCAGCTCCTGGCGCAAGTCAAAGTCCGGGAAAACCTCCCGCAGGGTTTCCGCCTGCTGCATCATCCGTTCATAAATTTCCTCCACCTGCTGCCAGTGCCGGGCGGCGGGGGTGGGGCTGGCTTCTGCCGCTGTGCCGGGAGCTTCCTCCGGCGCTTGTGCCGGGGCTTCCCCGCCATCGTCGGCAAAGAGCTGTAGCCAGTGATGTTTATTCATCCTGTTCACCTCCTTTCAGCTGCACATATTGGGGATACGCCTGAGCAAGACGGCTTAGCCCCAGCAGGATGGTCCAGAAAATGGCATCCGCTGATGATGCCCATTCCCGGCGGGGCAGTACGCTGATTGCCGTGTCCCCCACTTCCAGCCTCACCAGCGCCGGACGTGCCAGCATTTCCTCCTCCTCCATCAGTGCGGCGGCTCTGCCCAGGGTCAGTGCCAGGGTGCTGGCACCGGCGCACACCAAATCCTGTCCCTTGGGTGCCGCCCCGGCGTGCCCCTGCATTTGCAGATTTCGGGAGCCGTCCGCACCGTTCCAATACTGTACTTTGATCATTTTTCCTCCTTTGTCGTTTGGGCTGTTATCTGGGGGCGGTGCTGTCTGCCACCCGCTGCCGGGCGCTTCGGGTGGCGTAGGCCTCCCGCTGCTCCCCCTTGATGGCAGCCTTTCCGGGCTTTGGCATCTCCGGCAGCGGGATGGATTGGGCGTACTGCTGGGCGTTGGCGGCAATGCGCTGCATGACCATTTCTTTCCGGTCGAAGTCCATCATATCCATGCACAGCAGCGCCGCCTGGGCGTTCCGGGGGTCAAAGAACCCGGCGGAATAGAATTGCAGCGCCATTTCGTTCTGGCTCAGCCGGGAGTAGGCGCTCTGCTTCTGGGCAGACACGGAAATGTCAAACAGGGGAACCCGGGTCAGCCCCGTCAGTTCGTCCTGCACCCCCACCAGCCCCTGATTGCTGTAGCGGATGAACTCCTCCGTCCCTCGGCTGCCCACAATGCGGAAGCACCGGGGCAGACCATAGAACTGGCGAATCAGCTCAATGACCATCAGGCAGATTTTCCGGAAAGCACGGTAGGCAGCCCGGTTGCTGTCCCGGCTCAGCTTGCTGCCCGCCTCCTGCATGGCGGCAATGGCGCTGGCGGCGGTGACACCGGCACTGGTGCCGCCGGTGGAGATGTCCCGGTTGCCGGTGACCTCCTTTAATTCATCCACCTTGCCGTTGAGCACCGACAGATACACCCCGCTGAGTCCGGCGGACTGAATGGGAAGAATGCTGTCCTGTCCCAAGCCCCCCTCCACATGAACGAAGTCCTGGCTCAAATCGGCATATTCCGCCTCGTTGATGCTGCCGTCGCTGCGAATAAAGTGCCGGGGACGGGCATTGACCAGCAGATTCATGAGAATCGCCTGGTTGCCCCGGTCGATGTACTCCTGGGCGCTCTTTGCCACATCGATGTAGCCAAAGCCGCAGGGGGTTCCCTCGGTGCGGAACAGGGGGTCAAAGACGAAGGGATACAGCCCATGGTCATACCAGCCCCGCCGAGCAAAGCCGGGCTCATTTTCCGTGGCGAACAGCACGTTGTCCCCCACAAATTTGCAGTAATGCAGCACGGTGCGCCCGCCCTGCACCTGCTTGTAGTACCAGTCCACCACAGCGCTTTTTCCCGTGGTGTCCACCCGGTCGTCATACTGATAGCGGCTGGATACCTCCTCCGGCGTTCCCAGCTTGTCCCGGAGAAAGGGATACTGGGCAATCAGCGCTTCGTTGTCCTGCATTTCCACATGGAATACATTTTTCGAGCGCTGGATGTCGGTGATGCCGCTTTCCCAAAACAGGTTCAGCACATCCACCTTCCGCACCGCAATGTCGCCCAGTCCATTGAGCCGCCCGGCATCCCAGAACACCCCATAGATGCCGGTGCCGGATTTCAGCTTGTCGTCATTGACTTCATCGTATACCTGCTCAAATTCCGTCTGCTCCAATACCACCGGCAGCACCGCCCCCAAAAGGGCGGCCTCGCCCCGGTCACTTTCCTCCCGGGGCAGCACATTGGGGCTGGGGAAATTGTCCATGGCATCGGCGTGCTTGTTGGCAATGGCGTTAAACAGCCAGCCGGAGCTGGGCTCCACCTCGGTTTTGCCATGCCCCCGCATACATTCCCAGTGCCGCAGCTTGTACCATTGGGCGTTGTCCACCACCCGGCGCTCCAGGTTGGCCTTGCCCTCCTTGTAGCGGTTGAGGGTGGCACGGGCATTGCGAACCTCCGCTGCCCCAATGGGCAGCCGTTCTCCAATTTTCATTTGATAATCTCCATTCCCGGTCGTTTGCTGACCGCTGTAATTTGCTCCTTTGGAATGTCCAGAAAGAGCTTCATGGGGGAGGCGCTGTAGCCGTCCGCCTCCGGCTGTACCTGGGGGCGGACAGGACGAGCCATGCAAAAATAGCGCACTTCGTCCGCCACATGGTCTTCCCCATCCGTGTCCACATCCTCCGGCTTCTGCTTGTCGTATTGCAGCAGGGGAACGGTGCGGATGAAGGCTTTACAGTTCTTAAAAATGTACATCTGGGGATAGCCGTTTTCGTCCAGCTGCAAGCGGTAGTGTACCTGCATCCAGCCCGGCAGCCGCTTGTGGTCGCCGGGGGTGAAGTACACCTGATGCCGGGCGGCGGTCTGGGCGATGCTCTCTCCGGTTTCTCCGTCCCAGATGGCGGGGTCGGCTATGCCGGTGATTTTCTTGCCCCGCAGCCACCGGTGCTCTGTCTCAATCTGCCGGATTTTTTCAAATACCTGGTCGGGGGTCCACCGCACGCCCTGGTTGGGGGTGCCGGTGCAGCCGTACAGCTCTAAAATCCGGTAAGCCACGCCGTCATAGTCAATGGCCCACCAGCCGCAGGAAAAGGGACGGTGATAGCCCCAGTCGAAGCTGCGATAGATTTTCCAGTCGGCGGGAATTTCAAAAGGCTCAATCACATGGGTGAACTTCCGGTCCTGATAGTGGGCGGGGCGGTCGTAGAAGTCCTCAAAAAACTGCCCCTCGTATACGTCCCAGTCCCCGTCCAGCCATGCCTTGCGCAGCTTGGGGGGCAGCTTTTCCAGCGCCCGCAGATAGCCGGGCTGGCTGCTTATCAGGGCATGATTGTCGGTGCACAGCGCCTGGATGAAAGCGTAGTCCTCGGGATGCTCCTGCTCCCGAAACCGCCGGTCGATGAACAGCCGCTTAAAATAGCCGTGGCTGGGGCCGCCGGGGTTCAGGGTGTAATAGGTGCGCTTGGGAAAATCGTTGGTGCCCCGGACACAGGCATCAATCTGCACCAGCCAGCTTTCCTGGAACTGCCCGGCTTCGTCGGCAAACCAGATGTCGTATTCGGCGCCCTGGTATTGCCCCAGGTCCTCGTCGCCGTCACAGTAGCCAAAGCAGATGGTGCTGCCGTTGGGGAAAAAGAAAATCTTGTCGCTTTTGATGTAGGTGGCGATGCCGCCCAGCATCAGCAGCAGGGGCGCAATGTGGTTGTTGTACAGCTCCCGGTAGGTACGCCGGGTAATCAGCACCTTGATGCCGGGATATTGCAGGCACAGCAGCACCGCTTTCCAGCGGACGAACCAGCTTTTGCCGCCGCCCCGTGCCCCGCCGTAGCCCACATACCGATGGCGTTCCAATAGCGCCATGCGCTGCTTTTCGTTGGGGACGGGCATTTGCAGCTTATTGGGCATAGGCCTGCGCCTCCCCCACCAGCTCCACGGTGATGCCGGAATCCGCCGCCCCGGAAAGCTCCATTTCCAGCCGCTTTAATTTCAGCTCTCGCTCCCGGGTGGTCAAATCATCCTGGCAGAGAATGTCCTGTAAATCCTTGAGCACACCGGTCAGCTGCTTCAGCCCGTTCCGATCCACCAGCCCTTTTCCCTTACCCTTCTGAATTTCAAACACCGTCTCGCCGTCCTTTTCTTTCCGGGTCAGGATGCCTTTGTCCAGCTCTGCGACTGCCTGCTCCAGCTTATCCAGCAGCCCCAGCGCCGCAAGCCGCACCCGCTGTGCATCTTCTTCCAGAATCATCTCTCCTTTCTCGTAACGCCGCCCCTACAGGGCATTCCCGTCAAATCTCCACCACCCGCAGCCTTGCGCATTTCTCGCACAAAAATTCCCCCTTGTCCAGCTCAAACGCCCACCCTTTCGCAATCCGCCTCCCGCAGTCGGCGCACACCGGTCTGCGCTTCCGCTGCCGGTCAGCCAGCTGCGCCTCCTGTTCCGCCAGAATCCAGGGTTCTTCCATCTGTTTCTCCTTTCCGTCCGAATTATCGGACACTTTTAACTGTATACTTTTCTAAAAATAGTTGTTGAAAAATAAGAACCGTCATGGTATAATAAGTCCATGGTTTTGGAAAGCAAACTGGCTTCCATTGCTGGCAGCCGCTCCGCACATCACACACCTGTACCGGAGACGCACCGCCAGTTCCAACGGGAGTCACTTTAGGTTCACATCTCTCAACCGCACGTTCATTGTAGTGTATAATATTAAACTTGTCAAGTAGAATTTGTACATTTTCAAGAACTTAGTGAACCTCTCCAAAATCAAAAAGAAAATACCCCCGTTCTTCTTGTCCTTTTTGGATAAAATCTACAAGACGGGGATGGCGCAGGGAGTTCACGCCTATGTTTTACGAAAATTACATCGCCCTTTGTCAAGCCCGGGGAGAGTCCCCTTCCAAAGCCGCCCAGAACGCCGGTCTGAGCAAAACGGCTGTCACCGGCTGGAAGCAGAACCCCAATGCGCTGCCCAGCCCCAGTGTGCTGCAAAAGCTGTGCAACTATTTTTGCGTCAGCCAGGAAGCACTGCTGGGTGAGCAGCAGCCCGCCCAAAGCTTTTATGAGCACTATATTGCCATGTGCCGCAGCCGGGGGGTCAGCCCCTCCCGGGCGGCAGAGGATGCCGGCCTGAGCAAATCCGCCGTGTCCAAGTGGAAACGGGAGCCGGACACCGTTCCCTCCGGTGCTGTGCTGGCCAAGCTCTCCGCTTATTTCGGTGTACCCACCTCCCAGCTTTTGGGAGAGCCAACCGATCGGCCAGATTCCACGGGGGACGAAGCGGTGAAATTTGCCCTGTTCGGCGGACGGGATGACATCACCCCCGAAATGTACGAGGAAGTGCGCTCCTTTGCCCGGTTTGTCATGGAGCGGGAAGCACGAAAAAGACGCAATGACGACTGACGGTGGGCGCTGACCCCCTTTGGCCGTCAACATGGAAAGGATGGATTATGGTTTCGCTTCAATCTCTTTATACCCAGGCAGAAAAGCAGAATATTCCAATTCTCTTCTACCCTATGCCCGGGTGCGGCTCCATGTCCGTCCAGCTGCCGGGGGGCAGCTGCGCCATTGGAATGGATGTTGCTCCCCAGGCAGAGGCCGTAGAGCGGGAGCACCTGGGGCACGAGCTGGGTCACTGCATGACCGGCAGCTTCTATAATATCTATGCCGTGGCCGACCTACGGGAGCGCCAGGAGAATCGGGCAGACAAGTGGGCCATCCGCCGCCTGATTCCGGTGGAGGCGCTGGACGATGCCATTGCCGCCGGACACACCGAGCTGTGGGATTTGGCAGAGTTCTTCGGTGTCACCGAATCATTTCTGAAAAAGGCACTGTGCCTGTACATCCATGGCAACCTCGCCACCAGCCAGTATATCGACTTCTAACCCCCGCCCCCGAACGGCACGAAGTGCCCTTGGCTCCCTCTCTGAGGGAGCTGCTGAGCGAACGCGAAGCTGAGGGAGTGTACCCCGTTGGTTGCTGCAAAACCGATGGCTTCCCCCGCACCCTGTAGGGGTCTCGCCAACCTGGCAAGCCGAGCGGCGTAGCCGCCTTGGCTCCCCTGAAAGGGTGTTGCAGAGCGCAGCGAAATCCCGCGAAATGCAGCGAAATCACCTCATACTCATACTCGTACTCATATTCATTCTCATACGCGTACTCATGGCAGGGGTGCAGAATTTCCGGCCTTCCCGGTTGACCACACCTGCATTTTCGAGTAGAATAACAAAGTAGAAAATACACCTCAGAAAGGATTGGTGACCCCTATGCATCCATGGCAAAATCTGCGCTCCCTCCTTCATGGCGAGGCGCAAGCGAAAACCGGTTTGGAGCAGGAATTGAACCGTGCTCCCATTATCAGCAAGCTTGCCGTTCCCGAAATCGCACCGAAAGCCCGTTCCCTGGCCGCCGACGGCATCGTGCTGCTGAAAAACGAAAATGGCACCCTGCCCATCAAGCCCGACACCCGTGTGGCCGTGTTTGGCCGCAGTGCCGTGAACTATTTCACCGTTGGCTACGGCAGCGGCGGTGACGTGGTTTCCCCCTACCGCCGCAACCTGATGGACGGGCTGCTGGAGCATGGGGTGAAGGTGGATGGTCTGCTGGCTTCCAAGTATGAAACCTGGTGCAGCCTCCCCAAAAATGTGCCGGACGAGAGCGTCTGGGGGCAGTGGCCCATGTCCAATCCCGAAATGCCGCTGAAATCCAACGAGGTAGCCGCCGCCGCCCTGCGCTGCGACATGGCGCTGGTGGTCATTGGCCGCGCCGCCGGTGAGGAGCGGGAGAACACCCTCAAGCCCGGCAGCTACTACCTGACCGAAAAGGAAACGGAATTGCTCGACCTGGTGGTGACCTTCTTCCACAAGGTCTGCCTGGTGCTGGACTGCGGCAACATCATCGACCTGAGCTGGACGCAGCGCTATGAGCAGAAGCTGGGAGCCATTGTCTTCGCCTGGCAGGGCGGCATGGAAAGCGGAACCGCCCTGGCCGATGTACTCACCGGTACGGTTAATCCCAGCGGCAAGCTCACCGATACCATCGCCATCAATTATGAAGACTATCCCTCCAGCCAGAGCTTCGGCGGCCAGAACTTCAACGCCTACACCGAGGATATTTACGTTGGTTACCGCTATTTCGAGACCTTCGCCCCCGACCGGGTGCTGTACCCCTTCGGCTTCGGCCTGAGCTACACCCGCTTCCGCCTGAGCAGCCGAGCCGCCGTCAGCGGCAGCCAAATCACCGTCAGCACCGACGTGGAAAACATCGGTGACGAGGCAGGCCGGGAGGTCGTGCAGGTTTACGTTGACCTTCCCTGCGGCAAGCTGGGAAATCCCAAGCGGGTGCTGGCCGGTTTCCAAAAATCCCATCTGCTGAACCCCGGCCAGCAGGAGACGGTGGAAATTACCTTTGACCTGTACGACCTGGCCAGCTTTGACGACACCGGTGCTTCCGGCGCAAAATTCGCCTTTGTGCTGGAGCCCGGCAGCTATTGCATCCAGGCAGGCACCAGCATCCGGGACGTAAGTCCCGTGGTATGCATTGTCAAGCAGGGCATGGAGGTGGTGCGCCAACTCCACGAGTGCAACGCCGTCCGCCCGGAGCATGGCTTTGCCCGCATGGTAAACCATAACGGGCAGCCGGATTTGGAGCAGGTGCCCACCGCCAACCGGAATCTCCGGCAGGATATCCTGGATGCGCTGCCCCAGGAATTCACCCCCGGCGAAACGGAATTTACCTTTGCAGACCTGACCGCTGGCCGCTGCACCCCGGAGGAATTTGTGGCGCAGCTTTCTGACCAGGAGCTGGATGACATTACCCATGGCTATGGTCCGATGGACGATCCCGCCGGTCCTGCTGGCAACGCGGGCAGCCTGGGCGGCGTGACCGAGGCTCTGAAAAAGCGGGGCATTCCCCCCATCATCACCACCGACGGCCCCTCCGGCATCCGCATCCGCAAAACCTGCTCCCTGCTGCCCTGCGGCACCTGCCTTGCCAGCACCTTCGACCCCCAGGCCGTGGAGGAGCTATACACCCTGGTGGGCAAGGAGATGCTTGCCCAGGGAAGCCAGGTGCTGCTCAGCCCCGGCATGAACATCCACCGCAACCCCCTGTGCGGACGGAACTTTGAATACTACTCCGAAGACCCCCTGCTCACCGGCAAAATCGCCGCCGCCATGGTGCGGGGTGTCCAGAGCCAGGGCGTGTCCGCCTGCCCCAAGCACTATGCCTGCAACAACCAGGAAACCCGCCGCCACGAGTGCGACTCCCGGCTGTCCCAGCGGGCACAGCGGGAAATCTACCTCAAGGGCTTTGAAATCTGCGTAAAGGAGTCCAACCCCCTGTGCATCATGACCAGCTATAACCTGGTCAACGGCGTTTGGAGCCACTATCATTATGAGCTGGTCACCGATATTCTGCGGGGCGAATGGGGCTATCAGGGTCTGGTCATCACTGACTGGTGGATGCACCCCGGCGCTTCCCCGGAGTTCCCCAATATCACCAACGATGCCTATCGCATCCGCGCCCAGGTGGACGTGCTCATGCCCGGTGAAATCCAGGAGCGGACGCTGGTTGCCTCCCTGAACAGCCCCGACGGCGTTACGAAAGCCGAAGCCCAGCGCTGCGCCCTGAACGTGATAAAGTTCATTTTGAAGCTGAAATAACCCCCCAGTGCGAAGCACCCTTGGCTTCCCCCGCACCAGTAGGGGCGGCTGCTGTAAACACCAAACACAGAATGCTCATCCAATCAACACACAGGAGCGTACACCGATATGATACAAGAAATCATCCAGGCAAACCATTTCACCCTGCTGCGGCAGCGGGAAATTGCCGAAATGCAGGGAACCCTCTGGGAAATGACCCATGAACAAAGCGGCGCAAAGCTGTGCTGGCTCCAGCGGGCAGACGAAAACATGACCTTTGCCATTGCATTCCGCACCATCCCCACAGACAGCACCGGCGTGTTCCACATTTTGGAGCACTCCGTCCTCAACGGCAGCGACAAATATCCGGTGAAGGAGCCATTCGTGGAGCTGTTGAAAAGCTCCCTGCAAACCTTCCTCAACGCCATGACCTACCCGGATAAAACCGTTTATCCCGTCAGCAGCCGGAACAAGCAGGATTTCCATAACCTGATGGATGTGTATATGGATGCCGTGCTCCATCCCCTGGCGGTGAAGATGCCCAATGTCTTCCGGCAGGAGGGCTGGCGGCTGGAATTTGACGAGCAGGGCGAGCCCATGTTCCAGGGCGTTGTATATAACGAGATGAAGGGCGCTTACTCCGATGTCACCCGCATGGCCGAGCGCGCCATGATGGCGGGGCTGTACCCGGACACCTGCTATGCCATGGAGTCCGGCGGCGACCCCGTGCATATCCCGGAGTTGAGCTATGAGCAGTTTGTCTCCGAGCATCAAAAATACTACCATCCCTCCAATGCCCTCATTGTGCTGGACGGCGATGTGGACTTGCAGGACTGCCTGCACCTTCTGGACAAGGAGTTAAGCCGCTTCCAGAAGCAGGAGATGTCCTTCCCCATTCCCATGCAGCAGCCCCTCCCCTACCGGCAGGAGCGCATCCGCTACGAGGTAGCCGAGGGCGAGGATGATGACAAGACCATTGTCTCCTTCGGCAAGCTCCTGTGCCGGTTTGATGACCCGGTGGAGCTGCAAGCAGCAAACCTTCTGGCCGACTATCTGGCAGGCGATGCCGAAGCGCCGTTGAAGCGGGCAATTCTGAATGCCGGTCTGGGCGAGGATTTCCAGGTAGAGGTGAGCGATGGAATGCAGCAGGCTTGGTTCGGCTGGCAGGTGTGGAACACCCGGGAAGAAAAAATTCCCGAAATCAAGCAGACCATCCGCTCCGCCCTGGAGGAGCTGCTGCACAAGGGTCTGGACAAAGAGCGGCTGCTGGGCTGCTACAACGCCCTGGCCTTCAAGCTCCTTGACCGGGATAATTACGGCCCCCGGGGGCTGGTGGAAGCATTGAACATCCTGGAGCCTTGGCTCTATGACGGCGACCCCGCCCAGAACCTGCACTACCGCAGCCACCTGGAGCGGCTGAAGGAAAAGCTGGATTCCGGTTATCTGGAGCAGCTGATTTCCCGGCTGCTGCTCCGGGAGGAAAATGGCTTCATGGCTGTTTTGGTGCCCGATGTCAGCCTGGGCAAGCACCGCACCAGTGAGGAGCGCCAGCAGGCAAACCGCCGCTGGGCTTCCCTGACCACCGCCCAGCAAACAGCGCTGAAAGCGGAGCTGGATGCCCTGCACCAGTGGCAGCAGACCCCGGATTCCCCGGAAGCCCTGCGCACCATGCCCATGCTGACCCTGGCGGATATTCAGGGTGACCCGCGGGAGCTTCCCTGCACCGTCACCCAGCGGGGCGAAAACGCGGTGCTGGTGCATGACCTGGGCAGTGACCTTTGCTATATGAACCTTCATTTTGAAGCCTCCGATATTGCCCCCGACGAGCTGAACCTTCTGGGGCTGACCGCCGGGATGCTGGGTCTAACGGACACCGAAGCACACACCGCAGCCCAGCTGCAAAACCTGACCCGGCAGGTTTTGGGCGACTACTCCATCAATCCTCAGATTTTCCATGTGGATCGGCTGCATCATCGCATGGTGGTCACCGTCAGCGGCGTGTGCCTGGATTCTGTCCGGGAGCAGGCAGCGGCTCTGCTGCTGGAAATTCTCACCTCCACCCGCTTCCGGGATGCCGATGCCGTGCTGAAATATCTGCGGCGGAAAAAGGCAGCCAACCAGCAGCGGCTCATCGCCAGCGGTAACCGCTACGCCGCCATGCGGGTGGCTGCTCAGCAGTCCAGCGCAGGAGTTGCCCGGGAGCAGCTGGGCGGCTGTGAGGACATCCGCTGGACAGCGGAATGCGCCCAGAAATCCCCTGCGGAAATCCAGGCATTGCTGCCCCGGATGGAAGCCCTGTGCAAAAAGCTTTTCTGCAAGCAGCGGCTCACCGTCAGCCTGTCCCGCAGCTGTGAGACATTGGCGGACACCTTCCTTGCCGCCTTCCCGGAGGGAACTGCCGCTCCCGAAACGGCAAGCTTCTCTCTGCGCAAAAAGCAGCGGGAGGGCATCCGCATTCCCGCCGGAGTAGGCTATGCCGCCAAGGGCGCGAATATCGAGGCCTTCGATGCCCACTTTGACGGCCAGATGTATGTGATTTCCAATCTGCTCACCTTCGAGTACCTGTGGACAGAGGTGCGGGTCAAGGGCGGCGCTTACGGCACAGGCTTCCGCATTAGCCCCGCCAACGACCTGGTTGCTTCCAGCTACCGTGACCCCAGCCCCGCCAAGACCCTCGGCATCTTTGACCAGTGCGCCGATGCCGTGCGGCAGCTGTGCGGTGCCGGCACAGACCTGACCAAATACATCCTGGGTGCCATGACCGATGCTGACCCCCTCCTGGGTGCCGCCGCCACCATGCTGGCCGGAGAAAGCCGCTTCTTCCGCCACCGTACCCAGGCCGATGTCATTCGCACCCGCCGGGCGATGCTGGGCTGTCAGCCAGAGACGTTGCTGGCGCTGTGCCCCATGCTGGAGGCCGTGGCCCGGCAGGGCAGCAGCTGTATCATCGCCGGTCAGCAGCAGCTGGATGCCGGCGCAGACCAGATTGACACCATGGTGGATATCCCCTGCTGAATAACCCCAAAAATCCCAGGCCGGTTTTCCTCTGGCCTGGGATTTCTTTGCGGCAGTGCCCCGCAGTGTCATCGTGCGGCAACACTGTTGTCCGAAATTCAGCGAAACATTCCATTGCTTTTTGTCTAAAAATGCAATATAATGACACAAGAACATGAAAATGGGGGGAATAGGTATGGCAACCATGGACGACATTGCAAAACGCCTGGGCATTTCCAAGGGCACTGTGTCTAAAGCCTTCAGCGGGGCGGAGGACGTAAGCGAAGCCATGCGCCGCGCCGTACTGGAAACAGCGGTGGAGCTGGGCTATACACGCCAGATGCGCTCTATGCAAGCGCCCAAAATTGCAGTGTTTATCGAAAATATGTCCTACGAGCATCCCAATGACTTCGGCTGGGATTTGGTCACCGGCTTCCGCAAGCTGGCCGAGCCGGACGGCTGCGCAGTAGAAATCATTGCCCTGAACCGGGAATTGCAGCGTCAGAACCGCTACGATGAATATATGCTCCGCTACGGCTTCCAGGGTGCCTTCTTTCTGGGCATCACCCTGGGCGACCTCTGGACAGCGGAGTTCCGCACCTGCCGCACTCCCACGGTACTGCTGGACAACCACCCCCAGTATAATCCCAATGTATCCATGGTAGGCATCGACAACGACGAGGCCATGGAATCCGCCATCGCCCGGCTCAAAGCGCTGGGGCACCAAAAAATCGGCTACATCAGCGGCGGCCTCGGCTCCTATATTTACCAGGAGCGCTACCTGGCTTTCTTCCGTGCCATGAAAAAGCACCACCTTGAGGATAGCCACCTGCTGGCCGGGCATTCCTTCTCCGCCGAGGAGTGTGTCAGCACCCACCTGCCCCGGCTGCTGGGCTGCGGCTGTACCGCCATTTTGTGCAGCCACGACCTGCTGGCCCGGGATGTGCTGAACCAGTGCCTCCGCATGGGCAAGCGGGTGCCGGAGGATGTGAGCATCATGGGCATTGACGACCTGCCTATCTGCCTGGAAACCACCCCGCCCCTGTCCTCCGTCCGGCAGGATCGGACGGAGCTGGGCAAAAGCGCCTACTATGCCCTGTTCAGCCAGATTCAGCACATCCACATCAGCTGCCTGAAGCTCCACCCGGAGGTGGTGCTGCGCCAGTCCGTTGCCGCTGCCCCCCACCGCACCGCAGAGGTCAGCTAAACGGCGCAGCGCATATCATTTCAAAAGCCTCGCAGCGTTCGCCGCCCAAAGGCGGCGAAAAAATAAAATCATTTTCTGCCGGGGCGCACCCCAGGGTGGCTTCTCTTGTCCCTTCGGGACAATTCACCTTCTGTACCTGGCAGAAAATACATCTCAGGCTGCTAGTCTAGCGCCGCAGCGCTGTGCAGAGCGCAACCGCCGAAGGCGGCTCTTAGCGCGGAGCTGTGGAATTTGTTCGCCCCAAGCGGACAAATTATGCACGCAGCAGACTGCAAATATTTGTCGAAAAACCCACAAAAGGTTTTTCGACAGTCTAAAAAGCCCGCGGCCTTTCGGTCGCGGGCTTTTCATTTGTGTGTCTGATTGCGAATTACGCTGCTTCGCCGTTCAGCCATGTATCAATGGCCTCTACGCCGGGAGCAAAGCTCTGAAACACATTCATCAGCTCCTCCTCGGTCAATTTGGTAATCTCGGTGAAGCCGGGAACCGTCAGGGTGTCGTTCGTCCGCAGGTTCAATGTGACGGAGCCGCCCATATCCTGACCGTCCAAGGTGTCCACCACCAGGCTGAGCAGGTTCTCCTCCACTACATAGTGGCCGGAGACGGTGGTGGTCGTGGTCTGGCCGGAAACTGTCTCAACCATGCTCACGTCAAAGGTCTGCGCCTTCTTGTCCTGGGTGTAAACAACGGCATCCTCGTCCTCGCCGCTGAGTACGCTGAACCGGAAGGCCAGGGCATCCTCGCTGTTCTCGGTCACGGCAAACACCAGCGCGGCAGCCTCGCCGCCGGCGTTCAGATCCAGGCGGAAATAGTCCTGGCTCTCACTCATTTGCAGCTTCACTTCCACAGGCTCGCCGTCCATGGACAGCTTGACGTCGGCCTCCACCAGGGCAGTGCCCTCCTCGTTGGCGGAAGCGGTCACCTCGCACTGGATGTCATACTGTCCCAGTGCCTCGGCCATGGAGTCGCGCATTTCCTGGTTGTGCTCCACCAGTGCCTGGACAAACTCCGCGCCGGTAACGCCCAGGTCTTCGCCGGTGGCATTCACCAGGTCAATCAGGGTGGCAATGGCATTCTGGGCGGCCTCATCATCCTTGGCTGCGCTCAGCACGGCATCATACAGCGCAATCACGGAAGCGGTGCCATACTGCACCTTCACGGTCTGCACATTCACCTCGGTGCCGTTGATGGTGAGCTTCCCGGTGGAGCTTTCCATGGTCATATTCTTGGAGGCAGCCTCGATGCCCTGGCTGAAGGCGGGCACCAGCGCAACAATGGCATCGGTCAGGCCAGAAATATCCACGCCGCTCACGTCAGGCAGCTCGGCAGCGTCTTCTCCCATGGCGGCAGCGCCGCTGACCAGCTCCAGCAGCTGATCATAGTCCTCCTGGTCAAGGGCGAACTGAGAGCCGGAATCGGGAGCAAACACGGAATCCGGCAGATTTTCTGCCAGCTTGGCATATTCAATGCCATAGGGTGCATCCAGCAGCGCGCTCACCAGCACCAGTGCTTTCGCGCTGAAGTAGCCAGTCAGGTCGACGGTATTTTCGCCGTCAACCGCCATGGAAGCCCCCATGGATAGGGCGTTTTCTTCTTCGGAATAGGCAAGCTTGCCGGTCAGGTTGAAATTGTCACCGGATACAATGATTTCAGCGGAAGTGGCATCCGTTGCAGCGAAGGCCGCAGAAGCAAGGCTCAGCATCATGGCAAGCGCCATCAGCAGGGCCAACAAACGGCTGGTTCTTTTCATGATTCATTCATCCTTTCAAAATGATTATTCTTGGTTACCAATTTCATTATAACAGGCCACTCCCACCGTTGCAACAGGTATTTTTTTAATTAAATTTTAACTTTTTCCAGAAGTCGTTATGCCGCAGCAGCAAGGGCGGCAATCACAATGAGCATCGCCGGATACAGGCCGTAGCGCACAATACGCTTTGTCTCCTTCTGGGTTCCGTTATAAAAATGGGTCAGCAGGAAGCCAAAGGGCGCAAACAGGAACAGGGGATCGCCAACCGTACACACCAAAGCGAGTGCCGTTCCCGCAAAATAGGCGATGGTGTGCCGTGTCCGAAAAATCCACAGTACAAACACCAGAAGCACCAGCTGCACCCCATACTCCACCTGAAAGATGCCGCACCACAGGCATCCGGCAATCAGCCCAAACACCTTCACAGCAATGCCCTTAACGTCCGCGCCAGGGTAAGCGCGCATGAGGTACAGCATCACCACCGCAACAACCAGTCCAAGCACCGGATTGTGGGATGTCCGCTCCCAAAGCTGCCCCGTCCGTGCCAGATGGTAGGGCACTTCGCTGACAGCTGCCAGTACCAGCAGCCGCAGCAGGTATTTTTTCACGCTGGCAGTTTTCTGAAATCCGTCCAGGGTCAGCACGGCGAAGATGGGCACGGCCATGGCCTGCACCGCCAGGAACACAATGGCCATGGTGGCCGCGTTCATGGACTCCGCTGTGGCCAGCAGTTCGCCGTCCGCAGCAGCCGCAGCGTTGAGGTAGCGCAGCTGGATGGCGCTGCCCAGTGTGCCCAGCACCATAAACATCAGCCCAAAAAGCTGCAAGGTATTGCGATTCAGCCCCCGCTCCCGGCGGGGAGATAGACGTTCTTCCATAGATTCTCTCCAATATTTTCGTGACGCACGGGGTCTGTGCCCATACGTTGATTCCCGAACCAGCCCGGTTCGTTACCATTCAGAAACCGTTTGGCACCCACCAACTGTAGGGGCGGATAGAATCCGCCCGCAGCACAAAGCGCCCCTTCAGGGTGCTTGTGCCGGGTCGACATATTCGTCGACCCTACAGGGCGTATGCGTTCATCCGGGTGCTTCCTGAAATCCGGGGTTTCGGGCGTGGTGGCCGCCCCTACAATAGCGTGTCATCCCGCAATCAGCACCGCCACAGCAAAGGGCGGCAATGTCAGGCTCCCCGCCTCCGCCGCAACGGGCGCTTCATCGGTGGTCAGCGCCCCGGCAAGGGTATAATCCGCGTATTCGCTCAAATGAACCTCCGCCGCCTGGGTGCCGATGTTCATGAGGATGATGGCCGTCTCCGTCCCAAAGGTCTTCCGGGTGGCGCTGACAGTTCCCTGGTTCAGCGCCGTCTCCGCCGTGGGCACGCCCCTGGAAATGGCGGGGATGGCATTGCGCAGGGCAATGGCTGCCCGATAATAGTTCCAAATGGACTGGGGGTCGTCCCGCTGTTCCGTCAGGCTGCCCAGCGGGTATTCCTCCGGCAGCACGCACTCCGGCGGTGGATTTGTCACCCCGTCCGTGCCCTCCAGATTCCACAGCATGGGGGCGCGCTTGCTGGGGTCGTTGCCGCTTCCCAGCATTCCCAGCTCCTCGCCATAGTACACAAAGGCCGTGCCGGACATCATGAGATTCATGGCGGCAGCCAGCTTCATTTTAGCCTCATCCCGGTTCACAAAGCCCGCAATTCTGCCGGTGTCGTGGTTGGAAAGGAAGGGCGCATCCATAAAATCGGGATTGTATTTTGCATAGGCGGCGTAGGCCTTTTCCTGCGCCGTGGCAAAAGAGCGGACGGTTTTCTCGTTGTCCGCCGCCCGCAGCACAGAAGGAATCTTGCCGCTGGTATTTGCAAAGGGGAAATCAAACAGGCTGGGAATGCCGCTTTCATAGTATTCTGCAACGGTCTGGAAGCCCTCCCAGACCTCCGCCACCAGGTATGCATCCGGGTTCAGCTCTTTTGCCGTGTCCGTGATGAATTTCAGGATTTCCACATTCTTCTGGGTGTCGCCGGAAACGTATTCCTTTGCTGCATCCAGACGGAAGCCGGAAACGCCCCGCTCCATCCAAAAGCCCATGATGTTCCTGATTTCCGCCCGCAGCTCCGGGCTGTCCAGGTTCAGGTCGGGCATCTCCGACCAGAAGCCTCCCTCATAGTACCACTGTTCCCCGGTCAAGGGGTAGTAAGTGGGATCCGGGGGATTCTGCGTAAAGTGGTAAAAGTCTACAGAAGGGCAGACGGAGGTGTCCGGCTCCTGCCCCGGCTCCAAACTCTCCAAATAGGTTTTCGCTTCCTGGAACCAAGGGTGCATAGAGGAGGAATGATTGAGCACCAGGTCGAGAATCACCGCAATGCCCCGCTCCTGGCAGGCAGCCATAAAATTGTCAAAATCCTCCAGCGTGCCGAACTGGGGGTCGATGTCATAATAGTCCATGACATCGTACTTATGGTAGGTGGTGGCCGGATGGATGGGGGTCAGCCAGATGCCGCCCACGCCCAGCTCCTGCAAATAGTCCAGTTTCGAGGTGATGCCGTTCAGGTCACCCACTCCGTCCCCGTCGGAATCGCAGAAGGAATAGACAAAAATTTCATAAAAGGTGGGATAGCTGCCCTGCTCATTCTGCAAGTTCACCCCCGACGAGTCGGGGGTGAAGCAAGTAAACGCGAGAATGGCGGTGAGCAGCAGGGCGAAAACACGTCTGCTTTTTCTCATGGTTTTTATCCTTTCACGCCGCCGGCCATGGCTTCCTGATAGAAGCGCTGGGTGTAGATGTACAAAATGGCGATGGGCACGGCCACCAGCACGGCACCGGCGCAGAAGCGGGTGAACCAGGAGGAAACGTACTCCTTGGAGGTCAGCAGGCTATACAGGCCGATGGACACGGTGTAATACTGGGTCTTGGTGCCGCAGATAATCTTTGCGAAGATGAAGTCCATCCAGGGAGCCATGAAGGAAGTAATCACCTGGTACACAACCATGGGTCTGCACAGGGGCAGGGTGATTTTGGTGAAGGTCTCCCACCGGGTTGCGCCGTCAATATAGGCAGCCTCGTCCAGCGCCTTGGGGATGGTGTCCATATAGCCCTTCATAACATAGAACTGCGTACCCGCACCGGCGCTGTAGACGATAATCAGCGCCAGGGGAATCATGCTGCCCTCGGTCAGACCGATGGCTTTCAGCAGGAAGTAAATGGCAACCATGCTCATGAAGGCAGGGAACAGGTTAATGACCAAGGCCATGTTCAGATAGGGCTTGCGCATTTTCCAGTCCACGCGGCTGACACAGTAGGAAACGGAGAGAACAATAAAGGTGGAGATGGCGCAGCTGCAAATGGAAACAAACAGGGTGTTCACGAACATCCGGGGAAAATCGATGGTGCTGGTGTCGGTGAACAGCCGGGTGTAGTTATCCAGCGTCCACTCGGTGGGGAAGAAGGTAGCCGCATACTGGCCGCGGTCAACGCCGCCCCGGAAGGAGTGGGCAACCAGCCACACAAAGGGAATCAGCCAGATGATGGCCACGCACACCAGGAAGATATGCACAATAACATCGGTAATGGTTCTTTGTGCCTTCATAGAACCGGAAATTTTCTTACCCATTACTTAAAGGCCCCCTCGTCTTTATAGGATGCGGAATTGCGGTAGGTCACCAGAGACACAAAGGCCAGAATCAGGAAGGTCATAATGCCAATGACGGCCGCAAGGTTATACTGCTGCTTATCAACGGTCAGCTTATACAGCCAGGTAACCAGCAGGTCTGTTTGACCGGCGGTGTCGCCCACATAGGTGGGGTCGCCCTTGCTGAGCAGGTAAATGACGTTGAAGTTATTGATGTTGCTGGTGAACGTAGTAATAAGGGTGGGGGTCATGACGAAGAACATATACGGCAGTGTGATGTTGGCAAACTGCTGTGCCGCGTTTGCGCCGTCAATGCGCGCCGCCTCATACTGCTCGGCGGGAATGTTCTTCAAAATACCGGTGACACTCATCACGGTATAGGGGATGCCGACCCAGACATTGATGACGATAACCGTCACCCTCGCCCACAGGGCATTTGTCCAGAAGGGCAGATTCTCGTTGGCACCGATGAAGCCCAGGGTACGCATCAGCTTCTGGGCAGCGCCGTTGTCCTTGAACATGGTGGAAATAATCATCAGGGACACGAACTGGGGCACGGCGATGGTAATGGAAAGGATGGTTCGCCACAGCGCCTTGCAGCGGGTGGTGGGGCGCTCGATAATCATGGCCATGATGGTGCCCAGGAAGAAGTTCAGGAAGGTGGCAAAGAATGCCCAGGTGATTGTCCAGCCCAGCACACCCCAGAACTGGCGGCCAATGACGCTGGTGCTGTTGAACAGGTCGCCGAAGTTTTTCAGCCCAACCCAGTCAAACAGAATCAGGTGACTGTCGGTCTTCGAGTAGTTGGTGAAGGCCATCAGCATCATGTAAATCAGTGGGGTAACGGTAAAGGCCACCAGCAGGATAAAGGGCGGGGTCATCAGGAGCTTGTGGATGTTCAGGTCGAACAGCCTCTTCACATCCTCGGCAAAGGTATTGACGTGCGCGCCCTGTGCCTTCTTGCAGGAGGCCAGGAAACCGCTGCGGACGGATGCCCGCCAGATGGTAATGAACAGCACAGTAATCACCAGTGTGGCAACCGCGTACAACAGAATCTGCTGGGAGTTATCACCCTGAACATACTCGTAAACAAACAGGTCGTCATTCCAGACTTCCTCGGTCTCCCGCCAGCCCAGGCTGGGGAGCATGGACAGCCAGTAAGCGCCGCCCATGGGAACGGCCATGAACACGATGTATCCGACTTCCACTGCCAGGAAAATCAGCCCCTTGACCAGCTGACCGGCAGCCAGATTGCCGAGACCCATCACCAGGAAGGACAGCTTGACCCACACATCCCCGTGCTCAAAGGCACGCTTCAATGTTCCGCCGTCCTTCTGATTGGCAGCAGCGACTTTTTCAAGTTGGTTTGATGTCATTTCTTTCAATCCCTTCTTCTTTTGGCTGACCCCCAGTGTCCAACCGTAGTGGCGGATAGCATCCGCCCGCAACCCCAGTTTTTCGCAGGCACCCGGTTGAATGACCCCCACCGGCGCAAAGCGGTTTGGCGTGCAGTACGTCACCGGGCGGGCGCTGGGCACCAATGCATTGGTGCAGATTTTGCAGCATCACCAAAAAGGCGGTAGCGGAGTGTACCGCTACCGCCCGGAGGTCGTTACCGTAGATTCTGCTTACAGAGCAGGGTTGTTGATGAGGTCGAGAGTCTGAGCCAGGGAGTCAGCGCCGTTCTCAGCGGTGACCTTGCCGGCAACGATGTTGCGGCCCAGGGTCTCAATGGGAACCCACCAGTTGGCCATTTCAGGCAGGGAGGGCTGGAGCAAGGAGGTGTTGGCGATGGTATCCAGAATAGCGGTAGCCACGATGTCGCTGGCAATTGCAGGATCCTCAGCCAGGGCAGTCGCCACAGGGATGGCGGAACGAACCTGATAGCGCAGCAGCTGGCCATCAGTGGAAGCCAGGAATGCTGCAAACTGCATGGCAACCTTGGGGTTCTTGGAGTTGGGGTTGACACCGGCAACCTTGGAACCGGCGAAAGCTTTCAGGCTCTTGGCTTCACCGTTGATGGTAACGGTGGGCAGCTGGCAAGCACCCAGCTTGTCGCCCAGAGCTTCCTTCAGGCCGTCGTAATCCCAGGAGCCGGAGAAGTAAGCGGAAACCTCGCCGCTCTTCAGGCCGGAATTGCCCAAGCCGTTGTCATCGGTGCGGTAGTTGGGGTTGGCAACCATGTCCAGGATGGCGTTCAGGGCAGCCATACCGTTGTCCTCACCAAAGCTAACACCGGCTGCGGCATCATTGCCGTTCTCACCGAACACGGTAGCGCCGTCAGCGAAGAAGAAGGAGCCCAGATACCAGGAGTTCACAGTGGGGAATGCAACAACGCCCTTCTCCAGCATGGTATCCAGGGACTTGACATCTTCCTCGGTGTAGACATCCTTATTGTAGTAGCAGAACCAGGTATTGGCAGCCACGGGGAAACCATAAACGCCGCCATCGGTGCTGGTAACGGAGTCAACCATAGCCTGGCTGTTGTCGTTCTTCACCTGCTCCAGGAAGGGGCCGCCCAGCTTGGCAAGTGCCTGTGCAGACAGCAGGTCACCCAGCTGGTCGTTGGCGTACATATAAACATCAGCAGCAGCGGCGGGATCCTTGATAACGCTGTCCTTGGCGACATCTTCGCCGGCGACTTCGTTCACCCAGGTCATCTTGTACTCAGGATGTGCAGCCTCAAACTTGGCTTCCATCTGCTGGAGCCAGCTGTCGGCGTTTGCCTGGTCTTCCTGGGGTGCCCACACCTTCAGGGTCACTTCGGTGACATCATCTGCGGCAGCGGCCACGGCGCACAGGCCGCAAACCATCACAACTGCCAGCAGCAGGGAAATGATTTTCTTCATTTTGTTCTCCTCCGTTGTGATTAAATTTATGCAAAGCAGAATTTTGCAACAAATTCTGTCAGTGCCGCGTATTCCGAAGCCCCCTCGTTTTGTTTCGGGATGTTTCGATACCCTCATTTTAGACATTTCCGTTGTTGCTGTCAAGCAATTTCTGCCCCTCAGCAGTATTTCTCTATTTTCAACAATTTACAGGAGAGTTTTTGTTGATTTCGCCCATGCGGTAAATTTCATTTCTGCGCAACCGTTTCCGCATTAAAAAAGCCGGCACCTTCGTGCCGACTTGTTCAGACGCTCGCTTTCCTGCGTTCCTTATTCAATCTGTCTGCCTTGGCAAACAGCACAAAGCCAATGATAAACAGCAGCACCAGGAACCCCACGCCAAGGTTCTGCCCTCTCAGCTGTGTGCCGAAAACCGTCACGGTTCTGTCGCCCACAAGATTGGTTACAAGGGCAATAATGGCAGGTCCAATGGCATCCGCGCCTTTTCCGAAGGTGTCCATCATGCCAAAGTATTCGCCGCTGCGCTCCGGGGGAATAATCTTTGCAAGGTAGGAGCGGCTCAGTGCCTGAATGCCGCCCTGGAACATCCCCACCAGCACCGCCAGCAGCCAGAATTGCCACAGCTGCTGCAAAAACATTCCAAACAGGGCAATGCCGCTGTAGCACAGAATGCTGACTTTTATCAGCACTGCGGTATCATATTTTGCAGACAGCCGCCCAAAGACAATGGAGCAGGGGAACGCCACAATCTGAGTCACCAGCAATGCCAGCAGCAAGCCCGTGCTGTCCAGCCCCAGGCTGCTGCCATAGGTGGTGGCCATGCCAATGATGGTATATACACCGTCAATAAAGAAAAAGAAGGAAACCATATACAGGAAAATGTGCTTCTGCTGCTTCACCTCTGAAAAGGTTTTCCCCAGCCGGGAGAAGGCGGACACCAACGGGTTGCCGGTATGGGCAGAATAGGCCGTCTGCCGGTAGGATTTCAGCAGCGGCAGGGTACACACGCCCCACCACACCGCTGTGACAGAAAAGGCAATCACCATGGCCGCCGTGGTGGATAGCCCCAGTGCATCCGCATTCAGCACCACCAGCAGGCACGCAATAAAGGGAATCACAGAGCCGATGTAGCCCAATGCATACCCCGCGGAGGAAACGTTATCCATCCGCTCCTCGGTGGTAATCTCCGGCAGCATGGCATCGTAAAACACCAGGCTGGCATTGAAGCCCACCTTTGCAACGATAAAGACAATCAGGAAACTCAGCCAGCTCCATGCCGCGCCCAGCGCCGCGCAGCCCACTGCCCCCAGCAGCACGCACAAGCTGAACATCGGCTTTTTAAAGCCATTGTGGTCAGCCAGCGCGCCGCAAATCGGTGCCAGGAAAAACACAATCAGCGTGGCAGCAGAGGTTGCATAGCCCCAGTTGGTTACATATTGGGCCTCCGACAGCCCGGCAGCATCGGTCAGCGCATGAAAATAAATGGGCACAATGGCTGTAGCCAGCAGGATAAACGCAGAGTTTCCGATGTCATACAGCACCCATTTCCATTCATTCGCCGTCAGATTCAACATTTTCTGCAATTTCTTCATTTCTATTCTTTTCCTCTTTTGTCACATTCCGCTCCCCGCTGAAATTATCATCAAATTCCGTTCCCAGCGGCGTTCCGTCTGCAAGGTAATCTTCCAGCTGTGCCGCCAAAACCGGAAATCGCTCCAGCGCCTGCTCATACAGCTCCTCCAGCTGCGGAATCAGCGCAGCGCACCGGCGGTTTGGCCGCTGCTGCATGACCATTTTACTCCCATACTCGCCGCCCAGATTGAAAATAAGCTGCAAGAGCTTCCGGTTCTTCATGGTCATCAGGCGGCTCACCGCCGCCATGAGCCGGACACTGCGCCGAACGGTATAAACCGTGGCAGGCGGATAAAATCCGGCAACGGTAACGCTCTCTCCCCAGGTCAGCTTCAGCCGTTGCCCCAGATATTGCCGCTCCGGGGGCACACGCCCATCCTTGGTCAGCAGCACCCGGTCAAACTCCGTCTCCAGCTCCGTGTGAACGGGATTTCCGGCGGCGGTAGCGGCGTTAATCATGGGGTGGCACACGGAGTCCAGGGCATAATGGCACAGCACACCGTATAAATATACCTTTGCCCCCTCCGAGGGATTGTCCGCCAGATGGCGGGCTGCCCGCTGGAAAAATTCCTTACCGGTCAGGTCATGATACCAGCCGCCCAGGCTGCCCATCTGGGTCTTAAACAGCGGCTGATAGAAAAAGAAAAAATCCGGCCCGTGTACACCCAGGCTGAACAGCTGGGGGAACCGGGCAATCGAGCGCTGCATCGGCTCCGGCAGCAGCTTCGCCGCCTGGTCGCCAAAGCGGAAATGTGCATATATTGAGGGCAAATTCATTACCTCCCCAAACTTCAAGTGAATGATCCCGCTTATTTTACACCATCTTTCAGGATTTGAACAGGGGGAAAATCAATTTTTATTCATTGCACTCCGTTTTAATGGATGGTATAATGGCGGCAGTGCTGTCCCGGCGCAAAGCGCCCATGCAATTATAGCTCACCGTGAAAGGACTTATATATGCCAACGCGAAAATTATATTACGAGGATGCCCACCAATCCGCCTTCCGGGCTGTGGTCACCGCCTGCCGGCAGTCGGACAAGGGCTATGAAATCACCCTGGATGCCACCTGCTTCTACCCCGAGGGCGGCGGGCAGGCCGCCGACACCGGCACGCTGGATTCCGCCCATGTGCTCCATACCCGGGAGGACGGCGCAGAAATCGTCCATCTGTGCGATGCTCCCCTGGCCGTGGGGCAGACCGTCACCGGCCAGATTGACTGGGCTCCCCGCTTTCTGCGGATGCAGCTGCACTCCGGGGAGCATATCGTCTCCGGCATTCTCCACCGCCGCTATGGCGTGAACAACACCGGCTTCCACATGGGTGCAACCCGAACGGTCATCGACTTTGACGGTGTGATTCCTTCGGAAGCCCTGCCCGACATTGAGCAGGAAGCCAACCGCGCCGTGTGGCAGAACATCCCCCTGCACATCTGGTATCCCAGCCCGGAGGAGCTGTCTGCCGTCCCCTATCGCAGCAAAAAGGCGCTGCCTTGGCCGGTGCGGATTGTGGAAATTCCAGGCTTTGACACCTGCGCCTGCTGCGGCACCCATGTAACCGCCACCGGCGAGATTGGCCTCATCAAGCTCTATTCCTCCGTTCCCTTCCGGGGCGGCAGCCGCATTGAAATGGCCTGCGGCAGCCAGGCTCTGGACTATCTGAACCAGGTGCTCCTGGAAAGCACAAAGGCCGGGCATCTGTTCTCCGTCCCCGCCGAACAGGTAGGCTGCGCCGCCGAAAGCTTCAGCGCCCAGCTGGCCGCTCAAAAATACCGGGTGGTGGAATTGCAGCGGAAGCTTTTCCGTCTGACCGCCAAGGAATATGCCGGGCAGGGCAGCGTCCTGCACTTCGAGCCAGGGCTGGACAGCACCGGCATCCGGGAGCTGACCGACTGCATCACGCAGCAGTGCGGCGGCACGGCGGCGGTGTTTTCCGGTACGGACAGCGAGGGCTACGGCTATTGCCTGGCAAATGCCGGTGAAGACCTGCATCTGCTGG
>URPI01000010.1 GCA_900549705.1 uncultured Eubacteriales bacterium | reverse complement strand
GAAGCCAAGGGGTGCTAACTTTTAGCGTGTACGCTCTAGTAGGGGTCGACGAGCATATCGACCCGTCGGCGACTTTGCCGCCGCAAATGTACCGCATTCCCTACCATCAGTTGCATTCAAACCCAACCATGATTGCCCCTTCTTCGGCATAATAGCTGCACAGGCCGCTGCTGGGAGCGATGGAGGCATCAGCCCCCGGCCAGGCGACCTTCAGCTGCTCCAGGAAGGTGCCAGCCAGCGCAGGATTATTCACATGGGTGATGCGCACCTTGCCGCCGTGAAACCCGGCCTTCTGCATATGCTCCAGCAGCTCCGGCAGCGCCTTGCGGTCGCCCCGGCACTTGTTCAGCTGCTGCAAGGTGCCCTCGGCGCTGGCTGTGCCCACAATGCGGATGCCCAGCACGCCCACGGCAGCGGCGGCGACCTTGCTCACCCGTCCGTTCTGCGCCATATTGTGCAGGGATTGCAGGGAGAACAGCAGCCGGGTGTGGTGCATATATTCCTGGGTCTGGGCTTCCACCTGCTCAAAGGGCAGCCCCTGGGCGGTCAGCTCCCGGAGCTTTTCCAGAATCAGCCGCAGTTCCGGGCCGGTGCTCAGGCTGTCGAACACGGCCACCTTTGCCCCGGGATGCTCTTGCAGATACAGCTCCCGGGCAGCCATGGCTGCATTGTAAGAGCCGGACAGGGCGCTGGTGATGGTAACGGCGTAAATTTCATCTCCGCCGTCAAAGGCGGTCAGCCAGCCGTCCACGCTGGGGCAGGCGGTGTAGGAGCGCCCCCTGTGCGCGGACAGGGTATCCAGCATCTGGCGGACATCCAGCGTCTCGTCATCCACAAAATGCACATGGTCTGTGGAGACAACAAGGGGAACGTATTGTACCTCAGCCCCGGCGATGGCGGGGCGGTCGGATGAGGAATCGGCAATCAGTTTCATCATATGGCAATCCTCCCTGGGATTCGAGTGGAGCGACAGCGCCCCACTTGTATTTTTTCCATAGTAACACGGTTTTGAGAACGTGTCAATCGGTTATTGAAAAACTTATTGACAAGTTTGCATACCCGATATAAAATGTTCAAAAAGGGAGGGAAGACCATGACAGAAGATAACCGGCGGGAGCTTGCCGCCGTGGCTGCTGCCTTTCGGATGCCACGCTATCGGGAGCTGCCGGACATCGGCCTGCGGCTGGAGCAGGTGACCCGCTATGCCTCCCGCTATGTGCCGTCGCCGGTAACCGGCTCCATGGTGAGCAACTATGTCAAGCAGCGCTTGATTCCCGGCCCTCACAAGAAATCCTACTCCCAGGAGTCCATTGCCTACCTGCTGATGCTGTCCTATGTAAAAACGGTGGTGAGCATGGAAGATGTGCGCCTGATGCTGCAGGTGCAGCAAAGCAGCTACGAAATCAGCGTTGCCTATGATTATTTCTGTGCGGAGCTGGAAAACCTGCTGCAATACGTTTTTGGACTCAAGCCCGCCCCCGATGAAATCGGCACCACCCACACCGAGGAAAAGGAGATGCTGCGCTCGGCGCTGCTGTCCGTTACCCATAAGCTATACATGGAGCAGCATCTGAGGTTCATGCGGGCAGCCCGGGGCGGCAATGATTCTGATACGATTCCTTGATTAAAATGGCGATTTTAATCAAGGAGGCATCGTTTCGCAGCGCTGCCGGTTTTGCGATTTATAAGGAAAGAAATCGCAAAACACGTCCCATGCAAACTCTGTGCCCTGCGGGCAAATAAAATATCTTTGTGGATATTTTATTTAGAGTTTGGTATGAGCCGTAACGGCACCGCCCATCTGCCGGCTTTCTGTTTGCGATAACAACGCCCGCCCCGGGATTTGGGGCGGGCGTTGTTATCATCGGTTCAGCGAACCGGGGATGTTCCGTCATGTGCTGCGGCGGGGGCATTCCATACGCTTCTTTGCAACTCTGAAAAAATCCCCTATCGACTACCGCCCCCTTTCATGATATAATGGGAAGCAAACCATGAGAGGGGGATTTTCATGCCCGAAAAAGAAAATATGGCAAAACGCCCCCTGAACGTGGGACTGCTTGCCCATGTGGATGCCGGGAAGACCACGCTTTCCGAGGCGCTGATGTATGTCAGCGGCTGGCGGCGCACCCTGGGGCGGGTGGATCACCGGGATTCCCTGCTGGACACCCACGCCCTGGAACGGGAGCGGGGCATCACCATTTTTTCAAAACAGGCACGGCTGGAAACGCCCCACCGGGCGCTAACCCTGGTGGACACTCCGGGACACGTTGATTTTTCCGCCGAGGCCGAGCGCACCATGCCGGTGCTGGACTGCGCCGTGCTGGTCATCAGCGGCACCGATGGCATCCAGGCGCACACCTTCACCCTCTGGCGGCTGCTGGAACGCTATGGCGTGCCCACCTTCCTGTTTCTCAACAAAATGGATCTCCCTGGGGCGCAGCGGGAAAGCCTATTGGAACAGCTGCGCACCCAGTTTGGCAGCGGTGTGGTGGATTTTACCGCACCGGAGGCGGAAATTCTGGAAAATGCCGCCCTTTGTGACGAGGCGCTGCTGGAAACCTATCTGGAAACCGGCACCGTCACCCAGGGGAATCTGCGCAGCCTGGTTGGAGCGCGGAAGCTGTTCCCTCTGTGCTTCGGCTCTGCCCTGAAGCTGGAGGGGGTGGAGACGCTGCTGGGGCTACTGGATGAATTTGCCCCGGCGGGGGAATATGGCAGCGACTTTGCCGCCCGGGTGTATAAAATCTCCCGGGACGAAACCGGGGCACGGCTGACCTGGCTGAAGGTCACCGGCGGCAGTATGCGGGTGCGGCAGCCCCTGGTGCTTTCCGATGCCCAGGGCAGGCAGACCGAAGAAAAGGTGCAGCAGCTGCGGCTGTATTCCGGGGATAAATTTACCGCCCCGGAGGAAATCCCTGCCGGAACGCTGGCAGCCGTCACCGGCTTGCAGACCAGCTTCATCGGTCAAACCCTGGGGGCAGAAAAAGCGGGACTGCCCGCTGCCCTGGAACCGGTGATGACCTATCGGGTGAATTTGCCCAAGGGGGCGGACCCGGCGCAGGTGCTGCCCAAGCTGCGGCAGCTGGAGGAGGAGGACCCCCAGCTTCATCTGCTGTGGGAGCAGGGTCAGATTCATGTGCAAATCATGGGCAAGGTGCAGCTGGAAATTTTCCGCAGTCTGGTGGCGCAGCGGTTTGGGCTGGACATCCAGCTGGACGACCAGCGCATCTTTTATAAGGAAACCATCGCAGACACAGTGGAGGGCGTTGGGCATTTTGAACCCCTGCGCCACTATGCCGAGTGCCATATTCTCCTGGAGCCGCTGCCCCAGGGCAGCGGGCTGGTATTTGACAGCGTTTGTCCCCTGGATGTGCTGGACGGAAACTATCAGAAGCTCATCCTGACTCATCTGGCAGAAAAGACCCACCGGGGTGTGCTGGTGGGCGCACCCATTACGGATATGAAATTAACCCTGCTGGTGGGCAAGGCACATCTGAAACACACCGAGGGCGGAGACTTCCGGCAAGCCACCTATCGGGCGGTGCGGCAGGGATTGATGCAGGCCAAATCGGTGCTGCTGGAACCCTGGTATGCCTTTACCGTTACCGCTCCCACGGAGCTGATTGGCAGAGCCATCACCGACATCCGTGCCATGGGCGGCGAATTTGAAGCGCCGGAGGCTTCCGGTGGGCTGTCCACCCTGCGGGGGCTGGTGCCTGCCGCCGAGGTGAAGGATTACACCGAGGTGCTGGCGGCCTATACCCAGGGGCGGGGGCGGTTGCAGCTGAGTCTACAGGGCTATGCCCCCTGCCACAACAGCGAGGCGGTGATTGCTGCAAGCGGCTATGACCCGGAGGCGGATTTGGAAAACACCCCGGACTCCGTCTTCTGCGCCCACGGGGCGGGCTTCACCGTGAAATGGAACCAGGTCAAGGACTATATGCACCTGGAAAGCGGCATCAAGGAAGAAAAGCCGCCCCAGATTATCCAGCGGGGGAGCATTGACGACCGGGAGCTGGAAAAAATCATGGAGCGGGAGTTCGGCCCCATCCGCCGGGCGCAGTACACCGCTCCCCGCAGCCGCCCAGCCACCGAGGAAATTGCCATCAGGCCGCCCAAGGAGCGGTATATCATCGTGGATGGCTACAACATGATTTTCGCCTGGGCGGAAACCAAACAGCTGGCAAAAGAGGACCTGGATGCCGCCCGGCGGCTGCTGTGCGACCGGCTTTCCAGCTTCGCCGGATACACGAAAATCAAGCTGGTGGTGGTATTCGACGGCTACAAGCGGGAGGGAAACCCCGGCGAGAAGACCCAGCAAGGGAACATCCAAGTGGTTTACACCCCCCAGGGGCAGACCGCAGACCGATACATCGAGGAACTGGCAGACGAGATTGGCAGCAGCTATGCCGTCCGGGTGGCTTCCTCCGACAATCTGGTGCAGCTGTCCAGCTTCCGCAGCGGCGTGCTGCGCATGAGTGCCCGGGAATTGGAGGAAGCGGTGGAAAAAGCCCGGAAGGAAATGAAAAAGTTTTTTTAATGCCATAGCAAACCATGGGATTTTTAGATTCATCAACAATCAAAAAACATATAAAAATGGAGGATAAAAACATGATTTCCAATGACATTCGTTATGTAGGTGTCAACGACCATCAGGTTGACCTGTTCGAGGGGCAGTATGTGGTGCCCAACGGCATGGCATACAACTCCTATGTGATTCTGGACGAGAAGGTTGCCGTTATGGACACGGTGGACGCTCACTTCGGCGCACAGTGGCTGGAAAACATCGCCGCCGTGCTGGGGGACAGGCAGCCGGATTATCTGGTGGTGCAGCATATGGAGCCTGACCATTCCGCCAACATCCAGCTGTTTTTGGAGCGCTATCCCCAGGCAGCCCTGGTGGGCAACGCCAAGACCTTTGTGATGATGGGGCAGTTCTTCCCCACCCTGCCGGCGTGCGCCAAGGTGACTGTTGCTGACGGGCAGACCCTGTCCCTGGGCAAGCACAGCCTGACCTTTGTGTTTGCGCCCATGGTGCATTGGCCCGAGGTGATGGTGAGCTACGATGCTGCCGACAAGGTGCTGTTCTCCGCCGACGGCTTCGGCAAGTTCGGCGCACTGGATGCAGAAGAAGCATGGGACGACGAAGCCCGCCGCTATTACATCGGCATCGTGGGCAAGTACGGAATGCAGGTGCAGAAGCTGCTGCAAAAGGCAGCCGGCCTGGAAATTGAAACCATCTGCCCCCTCCATGGACCCATCCTCAAGGAGAACCTGGGGCATTACATCGAAAAATACGACATCTGGTCCTCCTACCGCCCGGAGGAAGCGGGCGTTGTGATTGCCTACGCCTCCATCTACGGTCATACCAAGGCTGCCGCCCAGCAGTTGGGACGGGAGCTGGAAGATATGGGGCAGAAGGTGGTGCTTCACGACCTGGCACGGGACGATATGCCCACCTGCGTTGCCGATGCCTTCCGCTATGACCGGCTGGTGCTGGCAAGCGTCACCTATAACGGCGACATCTTCCCCTGTATGCACGCCTATCTCCACGCCCTCACCGAGCGCAGCTACCAGAACCGCACGGTGGCGTTCCTGGAAAACGGCACCTGGACTCCCACCGCCGGAAAGACCATGGCTGCCATGCTGGAAAAGAGCAAGAACATCACCTTTGCCAACGAAAAGGTAACCATCAAGTCCGCCCTGAACGAAGCCAGCGCAGAGAGCATCCATCGTCTGGCTGCCGAGCTGGCGGAGAAATAAGATTGCCTTCTAGGGGGCGGCTGCTTCTAGGATAACTGAGTACGTTGCACGGAATCAGCTGCCGCTACCTCCCCTTGGCTTCCCCTGGGGGGAAGCTGTCACGATGAAATATCGGCACTTCGGAACCGATATTTTGTCGTGACTGATGAGGGGTGGCGATGGCTAAAAGTTATAGATTTCCCCCCGTTGAATGGATAAAACCAGAACATATGCCTCTCATCCAGCTGCATTCATTGACCAGCCTGTCGCCACTCCTCATCAGCCTCGCTTCGCTCAGCAGCTTTTCGATTTTGGAATGATTGCCACCGGCAATCAGAATTTTGAAAGATTCGCTGCGCTCTGCAACACCCCCGGGGGAAGCCAAGAACTCAGAAACCGTTGGTCATTACCATTCAACGAGCCTCTCAGTTGCGTCAGCTTCGGGTCGCCAATTTGGCGACCCCTACAGGGCGTGTGCAAAATTGGAAGCGCATACCGCTCAACGTACTACACCCCCTCAGCTTCGCTGCGCTCAGCAGCTCCCCCAGAGGTGGAGCCAAGGACTCAAAAGATTTTGGCTTACAGTATTCCCTACCGGTTTCGCTGCGGCATGAACATCCACGGTTTCTGAGCAGTTCGTTACCGGGCGGGTTAGGGCACTACCGTATCCGTACAGGTTTTAATGCGGCACTAAAAATAAACATTCCGTAAACTATGAGCGGGGACAGTTGAAATCACCTGAAAAAGAAATATAATATAGCTCAAGACTAAGTGCTCAAGGTGATTGTATGAAGGATTTCAGCAGCTGGCTGCGTTCGCTCCCTGCAAAAATACAGGCCGGACTCTACCGGTTTATGTCCGGGCGATATGGCACGGATCGCCTGAATGTGGTGATTTTGTGTGTGGGTGTGGCAGCGAGCATCATTTATGCTTTTTTGCAGGGCAGCTGGGTTGGCCAGATTTTCTTCGTGTTGAGTTATGCACTGATGATTTTGGCCATCTGGCGCAGCCTCTCCCGGAATATCAATAAGCGCTATCAGGAGAACAGACGCTTCTGCCTGATGCTGGATCGGGTGAAGGATCGCAAGAACCGTTATTTTCTCTGCCCCCGCTGTCGCCAGACCGTCCGCGTCCCCCGGGGCAAGGGCAAGATTATGATTACCTGCCCCAAGTGCAAGGAAAAATTCCAGCGAAAAACCTGACAGCTTGAAAAAGCCCATGACCAAAATCGGTCATGGGCTTTTGAAGTTTCTTGAAATCAGTAGGGGCGCTTGCGCTCCTTTTTTTCCACCCGAATTGCCAGCCATTTTTCGGCCTGCATCCGGTGGTAGCGGCTGTCCATGAGGCTTACCATCTGGGTCATCATGCGCATCCACTGCTCGGCGGTCTTGCCCTCGCTGTTGCGCACAATCAGATAGGGGCAGCTCTCCAGCGGGCGACGGCCAAAAGCCGCAGCAAAGGGCTTGCCAACGCCCAATGCGATGGCATAAGGTGCCATGCGATAAAAATATTCCGGGTCGGCTTTTAACAGCCGAGCGGCCTCAGGCCGGTCGATGGAGCGCAGATAGCGGCGCAGCGCCAGAATTTCACCGGCATCACTGCGGTTGAGCTCCGTCCGTTTTCCGCCGAAAGCATACAAAAAGCCCATGAGAATCTGCACCACCGATGCCCCCAGGGGAATCCAGGGCTGCCCGGCAATCAGACCCAGCAGGAACCAGAAGCCCACCAGCCCCAGGGAAATCCAAACGTGCAGCTTGTCCCGGGTGAACAGTTGGCAGGCAAACCGATGCATCTCCATGGCGGAAAAAAAGCCGAGCACACCGAAAATAATGGAGAGCAGTACCTCCAGCACGGAGATGGAGGTCATATTCATGGCAACACACACGCCGCAGAACACATGGCACACAGCCAGCAGCACCCGGAAGGGGAGGCGGTTGCCATAGCCGGGGCGGCACATGGTTTTCTCGCCGGGAATCATCCCGGCTGTTTTTTTGCACAGGGCGGCGTAGCCGGGGCTGCAACAGTTGACGACCGCCTGCTTTTTGAACAGGGCATCAAACACCCGGATTTCAAACAGGCTGCGCTCATTTCCCATATCCATCTGCTTGCGCAGGAGAATTCTGGAGCCAACGGGCTGGATAATCAGATAACCCATCTGCGCCCAGGACAGCACCATCATGCTCAGGTCGCCGCCTGCCATGGTCGTCCGGCAGCCCAGCTCACCGGCGCAGATGCCCTCGGGGGGCACGGCGGTGCGGGTACGGTGAGGGGGCAGGGTACGCAGGAAAAGAAGCCAATACACCAGCGCCAGACCCAGGAAAATGCCCATGGGAATCAGCTCCGGGTTGCCGGTGCGCTGGTATATGCTGACGGAGGGGAACATCTCCCGGGGGACGGGCAGGGTCATGCTCACAGACTCGTGGTCATTGAGGGAGGTGGTGCTGGAGCCGGTAATCATGTTGCCGCTGACGGCCAAATCCAGGCTTGCCTCGAAGCCCACCTGCTGATAGGTGCTGGTGAAGGTGGGAACGGTGGTGATATTATCGGGCAGGGTGACGATAAAGCTGAAGGCCTGTACCGGAAATTCAAAGCCGCTGAGCATGGGGAGCACCAGCTCCAGCTTTTTTTCGGGGGTGACGCTCACGGTGTTTTTCAGGGTATAGTCGAAGCGAACGGGGAAGTCGCCGGTCATGCCCCCGGTGATTCGGCTGATGGAAACCAGGGTGCGGCTGCCGGAACGGGTGGTGGGCACGGAACTGCCGTTGACGGTTATCTTATCTGCGCCATAGGGCAGGGGAAAGCTCAGGTCGGTAGAACTGCTTTCCAGGTGGAGGTTGACGGTCATGCTCACCAGACAATCACCGTCGGCATTGACGGTGCAGTAGATGTCGATTTTAGAGGCGTTGCTCTCGGCAGAGACCTGTAAAAACAGCGCCGAGCAGATGAAAAGAAAGGCACACAAAACAGCAGCGCACCGCTTCAAGCCAATTCCTCCTTACATTTTTCACATTCATCTGCTCATTTTACCATAGAAATCATGGGATTGCAAGGATTTTTAATGATGGATTCCAGGCCATGGATTGCCCTGTTATGCACCCATACAGTGGGCGGAGGAAGCCAAGGCGGCGCTGCAAATCCCATCCAATGATAGCACCCCCGGAAATTTCCGGGGGTGCTTTGTGTCTTACACGTCGAAGCGGTTATAGCTCTCGTAGCAGTCCAGGCACAGCGTCTTGCCCCCTGCCAGGCGAATCCAGTTGGCACCGGTGATTTCACCGCAGCACTCACAGGCGTAGGAATCAAACAGCTGTGCTTTCTCCGGCAGCCGGAGCTTGGCATCCATGGCATCAAACATCTCCGCCGGCTGGCAGCTCTGGTAATAGGCAAAGGACTCTTCCCGGGTCATGCCCTCGGGCTTGGGCTTCAGCACCAGCCGCAGGGACTGCCCGTTTTTCCGGTTGAAGAAGGTGAACGCCTGCTTGCCCCGCATATGGAACAGCAGATTGCCCTTGCCCACGCTGCAACCCAGCATCACCTGAATGGCATCCACGCCGCAGGCATCATTCTCGCTGATGCACACAATCTCCTCATCCGGGGAAAGGCATCCGGCGTTGCCGCCGCCGCCCAGCTGCAAGCCAAGCCGCTCAATGGCATACAGCGCCGCCTTATAGCCGATGGTCAGGCCGCCGCATTCATGCCCGTGAAATCCCACGCATTTTTTCCACATTTCTTTGTTGGCATCCATTTTTATAAACTCCTTTCTATTTTCGGCGGAGGGTCATTCCTCCACCAGCACCATTTTCCGGCCTTCCACATCCAGCACCCTGCCCTTTACCTGGTATACCTGCTCCAGCGCCTCCGGGGTCAGCACCCGCCAGTCGCCGGCATCATACACCTGCCCCTGCCGCAGCAGCAGGAACCGGTCGCAGAACCGCAGCGCCAGATTCAGGTCATGAATGACCACAATGGCGGTCAGGCCGTCCTTGCGGCAAATCTCCTGCACAATTTTCAGCACCTGATACTGATTGTGAATGTCCAGGCTGCTGGTCGGCTCGTCCAGCAGCAGCAGCTTGGGCTGCTGCGCCAGCGCCCGTGCCAGCATTACCTTTTGCCGCTCGCCGCCGGAGAGCTGGTTGAGAAACCGTCCCCGCAGGGCATCCAGGTTCAGCCGATCCATGGCCTCGTGGACAATTTGATGGTCTTTTTCCGTAAAGCCCCATTTCATATAGGGTCGTCTGCCCAGCATGACCACATCGTGCACGGTCATCTGGGTGCTTGGGACATTCTGGGACACGAAGGCAATCCGCTGGGCAACCTGGTGATTGCTCATTTTCAGGATGTTCTCCCCGTCCAGCAGAAAAGTGCCGTCATCCGCCTTGAGAATCTTATTGAGGCATTTCAGCAGGGTGCTTTTTCCCACGCCGTTGTTGCCCAGAATGGCAAGGAATTTCCCAGGCTCCAGCTGAAAGCTCACATCCTTGAGCACCTCGCCGCCGCCATGGTAGTGGTAGGAAATATGATTCACTTCAATCATTTCCTCTTGCCCCCCCTAAACAGAAGATACAAAAACAGCGGGCCGCCCAGGAAAGAGGTAATGGCGCCGATGGGCAGAATGATGGGCATGATTGCCACCCGGGCGAACAGGTCGCCCAGCAGCAGCAACGTGGCACCTGCCAGCACCGAGCCGGGAATCAGATAGACATGGTTGTTGCCCACCACCATGCGGACAATGTGGGGGGCCACCAGGCCGATGAAGTTAATCAGACCTACCCGGGAAACAATCATGGAGCAGGTCAGGCAGCACAGCACCATGTTGGTCAGGGTCAGCTGCTGCACGTTGATGCCCAGGCTGACGGCGGTTTCCTCGCCGTTGAGCAGGGCGTTATAATCCCAGCGGTGGAATGTGCAATACACAATCAGCACCAGCACCATCAGTGCCATGCCCCGCAGGTCGCCCCAGTCGGTGCTGCCCAGGTCACCAAAGGTCCAGAACACCAGGTTGGACAGCTGAATTTCATTGGCAAAATACTGAATCAGGGTGGTAGCACCGCCCAGCATGGAGCTGATTGCCACGCCCGCCAGCACAATGCCCTCGGCAGACACCTGCTTGAGCCGGGACAGCCCCAAAATGACCACTGCCACCGCAATGGAGCCAAGGAAGGACCACAGGGAAATGGCAACGCCGCCGGTGAGGTTTAACGTGACAATGGCAAAAGCAGCGCCAAAGGTAGCGCCCTGGGACACGCCCAGGGTGGAGGCGGAAGCCAGCGGGTTATGGAGAATGGCCTGAAGAATACAACCGGCAATACCCAGTCCGGCTCCTGCCACAATGGCGGTGCAAATGCGGGGCAGCCGGTTGTTCCGGATGACCAGATTCACCTTTTTGTCGGCGGATTTTCCGAAAATCCCCTTGATAAGCTCCGCCGTGGGGGTGTTATAGGAGCCTGCGCGCAGGGACAGCAAGACAGACACCAGAAGCAGAGCAGTCAGGAGCATCAAAAAGAGGATGCTCCTGAGCTGGTTTCTTCTGTAATCTGTTAAATCATGCTTATTCCCCGATGACAATCGGACGGAATTCATAGCCTGCTCCCTTCAAGTCGTCATAGGGGTTGCTGCCCAACAGCATGGTGAAGATTTCGCCGGCCTTTTCCACCGGGTCAATGTCCTGGAACTGCTGAGGGAACATAATGCAGGCGGCATAATAGGCATCTGCCAGTGCGGTTTCCAGGTTGGAGGCAGAGGAACGGAAGGAAATCTGGGAATACACCTTGCCCTCCTGCACTGCCGTCAGTGCCTGGTAGAAATCGGGATGCGCCTCATAGTCCTCGTTGATCAGCTTCATGCCGTTGAAGTCCAGGAAGATGAATTCGGGATCCCAAGATAGCACCTGCTCCACATCGATGTTGAAAGCGCCGGTCTGGTTCGTGGTATTTGCCAGATTGTTGGCGTGAATCAGCTCAAAGGGGCCGTAGTATGCCTCGGTGCCCTCAAAGCCATGGTGTCCCTTGAAGGACACGCCGCCTACATAGCAGCTGGGCTTCTGGTCATCGGGGATGGACACGGTGCGCTGCTCCAAATCCTCCTGAATCCCCAGGAGGTAAGAAGTCAGTGCCTCTGCCCGGTCTTCCAGCCCGTACAGCTCGCCCAGAATCCGAATGGTGGTGTAGGCCTTTTCGTCCAGGGTGGTGTCGCTGCCGGGAACCACCACCACGGGGGTGCCGGTCTTCTGGCTCAGCTCATCGGGGTCCTGCTTGGCGTAAGCGCTCATCACAATGACCTGGGGCTCCACATTGACGATTTCTTCCACAAAAGGCTCGCCGTTGGTGCCGATCACCGGCAAATCCTGGAAGCGGTCAAAGTTTACATAGTTGTACAGACGGCTCATGCCGGGCTTGGTTTCGTAGTCTTCCACGCCTACCACCCGGTCGGCACCGCCCACATAGCAGGTGTAGCGCAGCGCACCCACGCCCACGCAGACAATCCGCTGGACATCGGCGGGAATTTCCACACTGCGATCCATGCTGTCAACGATGACCCGGGTTTCTTCGGTTTCGGCAAAGACGGTTACAGTGCCGACAGCCATGGAAAGCACCATGGACAGCGTCAGCAGCATTGCGAGGAGTTTTTTCATTTTTTTCTACCCTTTCTGTGTTTCATTCATGGGGCGGGATTGGAGCATTTGGCTCCACATCTCCGCTCGGAATTGACCTTGAAATCATTCTACCAGATAGAAGCATTCTTCGGAAGCCCCCTGGGGGGATATAACCTTCCCATCATCCAAGAGGGGATTGCGCCGTGGAGTGACACGCAAATACGGTTTTCAAAAAAATTTGAAATTTTCCAAAAAAGCTATTGACAAAATGAGCTTGACGTAATATACTAATGAAGCTGATTTCGGCGGTGCCGGAATCAACTTGACCATATGGCGGCATAACTCAGTTGGTAGAGTAGCCGGTTCATACCCGGTATGTCATCTGTTCGAATCAGATTGCCGCTACCAGGCCCGTTGGTCAAGCGGTTAAGACACCGCCCTTTCACGGCGGTAACATGGGTTCGATTCCCGTACGGGTCACCATGAAAAGCCCTGCTGCAATCGCGGCGGGGCTTTTTCGTACCCATTTTTCAGGCTTTCCACGTACCTGTAGGGGTGGCTCTTAGCCTCCCGCAGCGGCGCAGCCGCCTTGGCTCCCCTGAAAGGGTGTTGCAGAGCGCAGCGAATTTTTCAAAATTATGATTGCCGGTGGCAATCATTCCGCGATTAAAAGCTGGCAGCCCGAACGGGCTGACTTAAGCGCCCGCAGGCGCTATGCAAGCGAGCAACCGCCGTAGGCGGCTCTTAGCGAGTCGCAGAGGGGTTTCCTTGCTCAGTTTACGGACAAACCCCTCCGCCTCACGTTCGTTCGGCACCTCCCCTTCCAGGGGAGGTATGGGCACTTCGTGCCGAGGGGTCGCCTGCTCGTCGCTCCCCACAAAAATATCCCGCGTTTTCCAGGAAACGGAAAACGCGGGAATTTTCATACACCCAGAATGGCCTTGGCAAACAGGAAATACAGCAGCAAGCTCATGGCATCCACGATGGTGGTGATGAAAGGGGAAGCCATCACGGCTGGGTCAAAGCCGAACCGCTTTGCAATCAGGGGCAGGGAGCAGCCCACAACCTTTGCCACGATAACCGTTACAGCCAACGTCAGGCACACGGTCAAATCCACCAGAACGGTTACGCTGGTGTTGCCCATCAGCAGCCGGTCAACCAGCATTACCTTGCCGAAACACACAGCGGCCAGCGCAATGGCGCACAGGGCGGCGGCGCGGACTTCCTTCCAGATGACGGTGAAAATATCCTTGAAATGCAGCTCGTCCAGGCTCAATGCACGAATGACGGTGACAGAGGACTGAGAGCCGCTGTTACCGCCGGTGTCCATCAGCATGGGGATGAACACGGTGAGGATGGGCAGGATGCCCAGGGACGCCTCGAAGGAGCTGATAATCATGCCGGTAAAGGTAGCCGACACCATCAGCAGCAGCAGCCAGGGAATCCGGTGCTTGAACAGATCCCAGGGAGAGCTGGCAAGATAGCTTTTCTCCGAGGGGGTGATAGCGGCCATGATTTCCATATCCTCGGTGGCCTCGTCCTGCATGACATCCATGGCATCGTCGAAGGTGACGATGCCCACCATGCGGTTCTCCTTGTCCACCACGGGAAGGGCCAGGAAATTATACTTGCTGAACATCCGGGCGACTTCTTCCTGGTCGTCCTGGGTGGTGACGGAAATCAGATTCGTCACCATGATTTGGCTGATGGGGGTGTCGTCATCCTCACACAGCAGCAGACTTTTTACGGTGACCAGACCCAGCAGGGTGCGGTCATTGTCGATGACATAGCAGGTGTAGATGGTTTCCTTGTCCACGCCCTGACGGCGAATGCGGGTGATGGACTCCTCCACCGTCATATTGGGGCGCAGCGCCACATATTCTGTGGTCATAATGGAGCCCGCAGAGTTTTCGGGATAGCGCAGAATCTGGTTGATGGAGCTGCGCATCTCCGGGTCGGCCTGCTCCAGAATGCGGCGCACCACTGTGGCCGGCATCTCCTCTACCAGGTCGGCTGCATCGTCCACATAAAGCTCACTGAGCACTTCTTTCAGCTCGTTGTCGGAAAAGCCCTGGATGAGCAATGCCTGGGTATCAGGCTCCATTTCAACGAAGGTTTCCGCTGCCAGCTCCTTGGGCAGCAGCCGGAACATCAGGGGAACCTGCTTTTCCTCCAAATCGCTGAAAATACCCGCCACATCGCTGGGATTCATTGTAATCAGCATATCCCGCAGGGTGGAATACTTCTTGCTCTCCAACATTTGCAGGAGGGCTTTTTCCATAATTTCAAAGCGTTCTGCCATAAGTTACCTCCTCATTTCTTAAAAAAATACAAGAGGCAATCTACGAAGGGCCGAATTAGCTGAGGTCTGCCACGGAAGCAGACTGCATCCTACTTCGGCCCGGTATATTGCCACTGCCGCCGGCGTCCATGGTGTTCCCTCCTTTTATCGCATAGTTGGATTTATTGTACCCCGTTCCACCCCGAATGTCAATCGGTTGTTACGGGAGTATAAAATTTTTTCGACAGCAGCCGACGGAATAAACGCAATTGCCTATTGAAATGTGAAGATAATTCCTGTATGATGGTTGTGTCAAAAAATGGGGGTGTATGCCTTTTTTTGAGGGGCATATTCAAAATCTGAAAGGAGACCATAGTTTATATGATTGAGGTATTAAAGGCGGTGCTGTTTGGCATTGTGGAGGGCATTACAGAGTGGCTCCCGGTATCCTCTACCGGACACCTGATTTTGCTGAATGAATTTATTAACCTGAACGTGAGCGAAGAATTTCAGAGTATGTTCGACGTGGTGATTCAGCTGGGAGCGATTCTGGCTGTATGCGCCCTGTTTTTCCGGAAACTCAACCCCTTCGACCGGGGGAAGAACGACGAGCAGAAGAAGCAGACCTGGACGCTGTGGTTCAAGGTTATTGCCGCCATCATCCCCTCCGGCGTTGTGGGTGTGCTGTTTGACGACTGGATGGACACGCACCTGCACAACGGCATCGTGGTGGCTGTCATGCTGATTGTTTATGGCGTTGCATTCATTGCGGTGGAAAAATGGAACGAGCATCGGGAGCTTCGCTATCATGATGTGAACAACCTTCCTTGGGGCACGGCGATGATTATCGGTGTCAGCCAGTGCCTGAGCCTGGTGCCCGGTACGTCCCGCTCCGGCTCCACCATTCTGGGCGGCATCCTGGCCGGTGTGTCCCGGGGCACGGCGGCGGAGTTCAGCTTCTTTATGGCAATTCCCACCATGGTGGGTGCCAGCGGCATCAAGCTGCTGAAATTCTTCCTGTCCGGGGTCAGCTTCACAGCAATGGATATGCTGATTCTGCTGGTGGGCTGCACCGTGTCCTACATTGTGAGCCTGCTGGTCATCAAGGGCCTGATGAATTATGTCCGTAAGCATTCCTTCAGCGCCTTCGGCATTTACCGCATTGTGCTGGGCATTGCCGTGCTGCTGTATTTCCTGGTGATTAAGAAATAAGGAATAAGGGCGGCATTGCCGCCCCACACAGAAAGAGGAGGAAAACATTATGATGGATTTTCAGGAATACGTGATCGAAAACGACTATTTGAAGGTGACCATCACCAGCTGGGGTGCTCAGGTGAAAAGCGTCGTCCGCAAGATTGACGGTGTGGAGCATATCTGGCAGGCCGACAGCAGCGTGTGGGGCTATCATGCGCCCATTCTCTTTCCCCACACCGGCAAGGTGGTGAACAACACCATCCACGCCAAGGGAAAAGACTATTCCTCCGGGCAGCATGGCTTTGCACGGATTCTGGAGCATGACCTGGTGCGCAAGAGCGCCACCCGGGTGGATTTGGAGCTGCGCTCCAACCCCGAAACGCTGGCAAACTTCCCCTATGAATTCCGGCTGGTTTCCACCTTCTCCCTGGATGGCGACACTCTGCACCACACCCTGACTGTGCAGAACCGGGATACAGAGGTGCTGCCCTTTGGCATCGGCTTCCATCCCGCCTTTGCCATTCCGTTTGACACGGATCACACCTACAGCGACTATGAGCTGCGGTTTGACAAGATGGAATCCCCCCTGTGCCTGAGCTGCCAGCCCAACGGTCTGGTGCGGGGGAAATGCTATTACCTGGGCACCAACATCGACACCATTCCCATTGATAACCAGCTGTTCGCCATTGACAGCCATTGCATGACGAACCTCAATTCCAGCACCCTGGGCATCTACGAGAAGGATTCCGGCCGTGCGGTGGTGTGCAGCATCAAGAATTTCCCCTATACCCTGATTTGGAGCAAGCCGGGCGAGCCGAAATTCGTGTGCATCGAGCCGTGGCACAGCCTGCCCAGTGCAGAAAAGAGCAGCACCGAATGGACGGAGAAGCCTGCCGCTGCCATTCTCGCCCCCGGTCAGAAGTGGAGCACCACCCTGTCCACCCGGTTTGTCCGCTGATATGCCCAGCTGTATTCTGATTGGAGCCGGTGATTTCGGCGGCCTGCTGGAGCCAATCCAGCGGGATGACTATGTGATTGCCGTGGATGGCGGCCTGAACCATGCCAAAAGACTGGGAATTATCCCGAATACGATACTGGGCGATTTCGACTCTTTGGGGTTTGTGCCGGATGGCTCCACCGCTTTTCCCATTGAAAAGGACGACACCGACATGATGCTGGCGGTGAAGCATGGACTGCGGGAATGCCATGAGCGGTTCGTTATTTATGGCGGCATGGACGGGCGGCGGCTTGACCACACCGTTGCCAATTTCCAGACATTGGGCTTCTTGGTGTCCCACGGAGCGCACGGATTTTTGATAGGACGGGATTATATTGCCACCGCATTGGATTACGGAACCCTGATTTTTCCGCCAACCATGCAGGGCGATTTTTCCTGCTTTAGCTTGGGGGCATCCGTGCGCAGTGTAACCATTGAAAATCTCTATTACAAAGCCGATCAGGTGACCCTGAATTCTGATTTTCCCTTGGGGGTGAGCAATCACTTCATCGGGAAAGAGGCTCGTGTCACCGTTCGGGGCGGCACGCTGCTTGCTATGTGGCAAACCCAGACCCCGCTGCCCGAAATCGAGAAGCTGGAACAGAACCAATAAAATATGCAAAAGCCCATGACACGGTTTGATGTCATGGGCTTTTAATTATCCTGGGCGTAGGGGCGGATAGAATCTGCCCGCAAGCTGATGGGATTGGACTGTTCGTTGAATGGTGGGGGATTCCATTCAACCGGGTACTTGCTGAAATCCGGGGTTCCAGGCGGATGCTATCCGCCCCTACGGTTGGCGTGTGCAAACCGGTTTGCCGCCTTATTCTGCGTTCAGTTCATCCACTACAATGTCCTTGTAGGGATTGACAATGACGGTCTTATAGGTGTGGTAAATCACCATGCCCGGCTTGCCGCTGGGGATTTTTTTAACCTGCTTCACCGTCGTCATATCCACGGGGATATTCTGCCCGCCGGTGGTTTCCGCATAGTAGGCGGCCAGCTGGGCAGCTTGGGTGAGGGTGTTGTCCGGGGGCGTTTTGCCGCCGCAGGAGATGATGACGTGGCTGCCATGCACCTTGCTGGCGTGGCACCAGATGTCGTCCTTGCGCGCCAGGCGGAAGGTCAGCTCGTCATTCTGCCGGTTGTTCCGGCCAACATAAATGGGGAAGCCGTCGGTGCTTTCAAATCGCATGGGGGACAGCTTCTTCTGCTTCATCCTTGCCTTGCTGCCATCCTGCCGCACATAGCCGCCGGCTTGCAGCTCCTGCCGGATTTCATCCAGCTCGGCATCGGTGCCCGCTCGGTTCAGCTCCTCCTGCACGCTTTCCAGATAGCTCAGCTCCTCGCTGCCCAGGGCAATCTGGTGGGTCAGCTCCTTTTCCGCATTCTTCATCCGGGTGTAATCCTTGTAGAATTTGGCGGCGTTTTGCTGGGGGGACAGCAGGGGAGAGATGGGAATATCGATGATGGGCATCTCCTCGTTATAGAAGTCCTCGCACTGGGCGATGGTTTGCCCCTTTTTGATTCTGCCAATGTTGGCGGTGAGAATGTCGCCCAGCTGGCGCAGCCGTTCCCGGTCATAGGTGGCCTCCAGCTCTTTTTCCTGCACAGCCAGCTTCCGGCGCAGACGGGCACAGAGGTTCGATACGGTTTTGCGAATGGCCTGGCTTTTCTGGCGCATGGCATCCCGGCGATCCCGCAGGGTGTAGAAGCTGTCCAGCAGGGCGCTGAAGCTCTCTGCCTGCTGGCAGCTGCCATATTCCCGGATGGGGCAGAAGGCAAACTGCTTGGGGGTGCCGTCGGCCTGAGCATAAAAATAGGGCTTGGGCTGGGTGAGGACTTCCCGGAAATAGGCTTGCAGATTTGCGGCCAGGGCGGGAACGTCCTGATTCTCAATCCTGGAATCCGTATCCCCGGCGCATTGGAGCGCCGCCTCCCGGCACACCAGGGGGCTGAGGCCGCCCAGGGTATCCATCAGCCGGTCACACAGCAGGTCGGCTCCGGGGCTGGTCAATAGCTCCGTATAGTTTGTAAATTCCAGCGGATTCTGCTTTTCCACTTTTTCCGGCTCCTGATAGTTCAGGCCGGGCAGGGCGGCACGCTTGGTGTTTTCGTCCAGGGGAATGCGCCGCAGACAGTCTAAGATACGCCCCTCCGGCCCCAGCAGGTACAGATTGCAGGTGCGTCCCATCAGCTCCGCCACCAGGCGCTTTTGCACCGGAAAGCCCATTTCATCGGTGCTGTCAAAGGTAAAAACCGCCAGACGCTCCATGGGCGGCTGGGAGATTTCAGCCAGGCGTGCACCGGAAAGGTGCTTGCGCAGCAGCATACAGAACATGGGAGGCTCCGGCGGGTTTTCCGGCGAGGCGGTGGTCAGATGCAGCCGGGGGGCGGTGGGGTTTGCCACAATCAGCAGCTTTTCCCGCCCGGCGCTGCCCTTGATGAGCATAATGAGACTGTCCCGGCTGGGCTGGAAGATTTTTTCCACCCGTCCCCCCAGGCACTTTTCCCGTATCTCATCCAGGGTGAATTTTAAATAGAATGCGTCAAATGCCATAGCTGTTCCTCATAAAATCAGGGGGCGGATGTTCATCCGCCCCGTTACAATGTGTTATACTGTTCCTCAATATGGAAGTCAACAAGTGTGCGGCGCGAAGCGCCCCTCGGCTCCACCTCTGGGGGAGCTGGCAGCCCGAACGGGCTGACTGAGGGGGTGCCGTGCGTATTTTGTGGTGTTCCCATATTTTGCAGCGTACCCCCTCAGCTTTGCGCCAAGGGGAAAATCACCAAATTGTGGATGCTTAATCCAATACCGGTATCAATCTTGGGTGTCGAAGCCCTGGGGATTCTTGGACTGCCAGTTCCAGGAGTCGCGGCACATATCTGCCAGCGTCTCCTTTGCCTCCCAGTGGAGCACCTCGCGGCTCTTGGTGGGATCGGCGTAGCAGGTGGCGATGTCGCCGGGGCGGCGGGGCGCAATCACATAGGGAATATTCACATGGTTCACTTCCATGAAGGTGTTGACCATGTCCAGCACGCTGTAGCCAACGCCGGTGCCCAGGTTGAACACCTGGCAGCCCTTCTGACCCTCGGCGTAGTTCACGGCAGCCACATGACCCTTTGCCAGGTCAACCACATGAATGTAGTCCCGGACACCGGTACCGTCGTGGGTGGGGTAGTCGTTGCCGAAGATGCTCAGCTTTTCCCGGCGGCCAATGGCGGTCTGGGTGATGAAGGGCATCAGGTTGTTGGGAATGCCCCGGGGGTCCTCGCCCAGCAGACCGGACTTGTGGGCACCGATGGGGTTAAAGTACCGCAGCAGAATCACGCACCACTCGGGGTCGGCGTGGGCAATGCCGGAAAGAATCTGCTCGGTCATATACTTGGTCCAGCCGTAGGGGTTGGTGCAGCCGCCGGTGCGGCTGGTTTCCTTCAGCGGCATTTCGTTGTCGGCGGTATAAACGGTGGCAGAGGAGGAGAAGATGATGGTCTTCACGTTGAAGGCCTTCATCACCTTGGTCAGCACCAGGGTAGAGTTCAGGTTGTTGTCGTAGTATTCCCAGGGCTTGGCAACGCTCTCACCCACTGCCTTGAGACCGGCGAAGTGAATGACGCAGTCAATCTTGTTTTCCTGGAAGATGGAGGTCAGCAGTGCTTCGTCCCGCACATCGCCCTCGTAGAATTTCACCTTTTTGCCGGTGAGCTGCTCCACCCGCTGCAAGGACTTGGGGTTGGAGTTGCACAGATTATCAATGACCACTACCTCATGGCCGCTTTCCAGCAGCTCGATGCAGGTGTGTGCGCCGATGTACCCGGCACCGCCGGTGACAAGAACATTCATAAAAAAACCTCCTGATGTTTTTTCTTATTCTACCGCGATTGGAAAAGAAAATCAATCAAATACTTGTAAAATTCTATTTTTGATTGCGCCTAATTGTAGGGGTTGACTGCCAGCCGACCCCTACAGAAGCGTGTGCATTTGACTGAACGCCCATAAAAATCCCACGGTTTCTGAACCGTATCGAGCCGGGCGGGTTCGGGAACTGCCGTATTCGTACCATGTCCGCAGCGTCACAAAAAACTTTCCACTTGTGTCAAGGGGCGTTGTATGGTATATTGAGGGGGAATTCCCCAGAAAAAGGAGAGTCGCTTATGAAGCGTTCCGATGATTATCAAAACGAAGAATTTAACGAAGAATCCGACGATTACGTTTATATCGATGAAGACGACAACGCCAAATCCGCCGGCGGCAGCGGCGTGGTGGTCGTGCTGGGTGTGATTGCGGCGGTGTGTGCCGTGGCGCTGGCAGCGGTTATCGGCGCATCCTTCGTGTTCCCCAAACTCTTTACCCCCGCCACGGAAACACCGGATGACCCCGACCTCATCATCCGGGACATCCACCTGGAGGAGGAAAACGAACTGAAACAGAACCCCATGGTCACCGGCGAAACCGAGGCCACCGAGGAGCCTACCATTCCGCCGGAAAGCAACCCCTTTGATATGTATGACTTCCAGTATAACAAGCACAACTACCTCTATTGCCTGAAGCAGGAGAGCTATGTGGGCGTGGACGTTTCTGCCTTCCAGCACGACATTAACTGGAAGGCCGTGAAGCAGTCCGGCGTGGATTTTGCCATGCTCCGCCTGGGCTACCGCGGTTGGGGTGCCAAGGGCACCCTGGTAGAGGACGAATACATCCAGAAGAACCTACAGGGAACATTGGAAGCCGGAATGCCCATCGGCGTTTACTTCTTCTCCCAGGCTACCAGCATCAACGAGGTGTATGAGGAAATTGAATTCATGCTGGATATTCTGGGTGACCGGGCGCTGCAATATCCCATCGTGCTGGACTGGGAGATTGCCAATCCCACCGAGGGGCGAACCAAAAATGTAGACCGTCGGCTGCTGACGGATATGCTCCGGTACTTCTGCGATGAAATGGCAAGCCGGGGCTATGATGCCATGATTTACTTCAACTGGACGCAGGCATCCAAAATGCTGTACCTGAACGAATTGGAGGACTATCCCTTCTGGCTGGCACTGTACCAGGATAGAATGACCTTTCCCTTCCGGGTGGAAATGTGGCAGTACACCAGCGAGGGCACCGTGCCCGGCATCGAGGGGGAAGTGGACATCAATGTGTATATCCCGGATTTGACAAAGGTGAACTATCACGGATAATTTTTGGCGCATTGCGCTGTATATTGCAAAAATTGGGCGCTGCCGGTTGCATTCCGGCAGCGCCCTTGCAATTTATTCAATGACCACGCTGGCAGCCTTTTTGCCTGTCAGCTCCTCGGTGCGGGCATCCGGCTGGCCGAAGGAAGCATACAGCGTCCATTTGCCGCTGCCCTGCATCCATTGGCCATTCTCTCCGCAGACCTGGAACGCCTGAGCGGACAGGGGAACGGTGACTTCCGTTTCTTCGCCCTGCTCCAGAAAAATCCGCCGGAAGCCGCAGAGCTTGGGGTTCACCGTGGCATCCGGGGAGGCTTCATCCCGGATGTACAGCTGCACCACATCCTCGGTGGCGGTGCCGCGGTTGACCACCCGGACAACCGCCTTTTCCCGGTCGGCGGTGACGGACTCCACGGCGGTATCGCCATAGGTCAGGCCGTAGCCGAAGGGGTACAGGGGCTTCCCTGTGTAGTAGCGGTAGGTGCGGTTGCGCATAGAGTAATCCGTAAAAGCGGGCATTTCGTCCAATGCGGACTGATAGTAGAAGGTGACGGGCAGCTTGCCGGAGGGGGAGCATCTGCCAAACAGAATGTCGGCGGCGGCTTTGCCGCCCCGGGCACCGGGATACCACAGCTGGACCACGGCGGCACAGCGGTCGGCAATTTCGCTGACATCAACGGCGGAACCGGCCATCAGCGCCAGCACCACGGGTTTGCCGGTTGCCAGCACCGCCTCGGCCAAATCCCGCTGGCTCTTGGGCAGCAGGAGGCTCAGCTTGTCGCCGGAGGCATCGGCATTGCCGGTGTCACCCTCCTCTCCTTCCAAAGTTGCGTCCAGACCCAGCACCAGAATGACCACATCGGACAAATCCGCGGTCACCTGCGCCTCAGCCAGACGGTCATTGGGGCGAGCCAGATTTTCTGCCCGGTCTTTGAACAGGTGGCAGCCCTGGCTGTAATAAACCCGCACGTCATCGCCCACCTCATCCTGAATGCCCTCCAGCACAGTGATGTAGCGGGAGGAGGTGCCGTAATAGTTGCCAATGAGGGCAGCCCGGCTGTTGGCGTTGGGTCCAATCACGCCGATGGAGGTCAGATTTTCTTTGCACAGAGGCAGGATGCCGTTGTTTTTCAGCAGAACGATGCCCTTTTCGGCGGCCTGGATGGCGTAGTCCGTGTGAGCTTTGCACTCCACCTTGGAGTAGGGGATATTGTCAAATTCGGTGTGCTGGCCGTCCATGATGCCCAGCAGATACCGGGTGGTAAACAGACGCACGGCGGCCTGACGGATGTCTGCCTCAGAAATCAGCTTCTGCGCCAGGGCGGTGAGCAGGCAGCGGTAGGTGCAGCCGCAGTTTAAGTCCGTGCCCGCTTTCAGGGCAGCGGCGCTGGACTCGGCGGGGGTGTCGGTGAAGTGGTGGTTTTCGTGGAAATCCCGGATGGCCCAGCAGTCGGAGACAACGTGACCCTCAAAGCCCCAGTTGTCCCGCAGATAGTCTTGCAGCAGCTCCGGGCTGCCACAGCAGGGATAGCCGTTGACGGCGTTATACGCGCCCATGACGGATTCTACATGGCCTTCCTTCACGGCGGCTTCAAAGGCGGGAAGATAGGTCTCTGCCATATCCTTCTTACTGGGGTGGACATCAAAGTGATGCCGCTCGGCCTCGGGGCCGGAATGGACGGCAAAATGCTTGGCGCAGGCAGCGGCTTTCAGGTATTCCCCCTGACCCTGCAAGCCCCGGATATAGGAAAGCCCCAGCTGCGTGGTGAGATAAGGGTCTTCGCCATAAGTTTCATGGCCGCGCCCCCAGCGGGGGTCGCGGAAAATGTTGATGTTGGGCGACCAGAAGGTCAGCCCCTTATAGATGTCCCGGTCGCCCTTTTGGGAGAGGGCATTATACTTGGCGCGGCCTTCGGTGGAGGCAATCTCGCCCAGATGCTGCACTTCGTCTTGGTCAAAGGAAGCGGCCATGGCAATGGCCTGGGGGAAAGAGGTGGCTACACCGGCGCGAGCCACACCATGGAGGGCTTCGTTCCACCAGTTGTATTCGGGAATGTGCAGACGGTCGAGGGCGGGGGCATCATAGCTTAGTTGGGCGGCGGCTTCCAGCACGTCCATCTGCGCCACCAGCGCCTGGGCTTTCTGTTTGGCTTCGGCACGATTCATAGGGATGGGTTCTCCTTTCAAATTTCTGTTTTGTATTGGGGGAAAATTTGTGAGCGCCTTGTAGGGGCGGTGCAGACTGGAGATAGAACCGGTACGATGAATGGCACCGGCTTCCCACCCGGACTGTAGGGGCGGATATTATCCGCCTGTTCGCGAAGCGCATCGGTACAGGTCGGTTGAATGATACCGGGTGAAGCGTTCATCCGAATGCGGTGCAAAATTTCAGCTGTCGCCACCCCATCAGTCACTTTCATCGGTTCCGAAAAGCCGCTGAAAGCGACAGCTTCCCCCCGGGGGAAGCCAAGAACCGCAACCGGACGCTGGTTCCATTCACCGAACCGCGCTGTTCCCATAACGTTCGGGCGGATTCTATCCGCCCCTACAGGCACAGCGGTTGAATGGGCGGCGCTTTTCTGACACACCTTATTATATAATGTATATATCCCCCTTTACCGGTTTCTATACGCGGGCAAAATTTCCTTTTCTCCGCCGCAGGAATTAGCAATATCTTCAGAAAATCTTAAAAAAGCGAAAATCCTTCAAAAAATCTTTGCATTTTGCCATGAATGTGATATACTATTATGGCATAAAAATCGATTGTAATAGCAAAAGAGGAAAACAAATGACAGATTTATCAAACGTTTCCGTCATTCTCCCCTCTCTTGACCCGGACGAAAAGCTGAACGCCGTGATTGACGGCCTGCTCAGCCAGGGCTTTACCGACATCATCCTGGTCAACGACGGAAGCAAGCCGGAAAACCTTCATTACTTCACCGATGCCGCCGCAGCCCATCCCGAAATCCAGCTGCTTCACCATGAGGTCAACCGGGGCAAGGGCGCTGCCCTCAAGACGGCATTTACCTGGTTCCTGGAGAACCGTCCCGACGGGCAGGCCGTGGTCACCGTGGACGGCGACAACCAGCACCACCCCGAAGACACCCGCGCCTGCTGTGAGCATACCCTGGAAACCGGGCGCATCACCCTGGGCTGCCGGGACTTCACCCTGCCCCATGTGCCTCCCCGCAGCCGCTTTGGCAACAAGGCCACCTCGGCGGTGTTCAAGCTGTTCTGCGGCATCACCCTGTCCGACACCCAAACCGGTCTGCGCGCTTTCCCCCGGGACACCTTGGAATTTCTCACCCAGGTTTCCGGCGACCGCTTTGAGTACGAAACCAATATGCTGCTGGAAATGAAGACAAACGGCATTCCCTTTGACGAGGTAAAAATCCGCACCGTTTACATTGAGGAGAACAAAAGCTCCCACTTCCACTGGCTCAAGGATTCCTGGCGCATCTACAAGCTGATTCTGCGCCATTTCTTCCGCTACACCCTCAGCAGCCTCATTTGCGCAGGGGTGGACACCGGAATGTTTGCTCTGTTCGACCATATGCTGCTGTCCACCGGCACTGTGGTGCATGACACCGTCCCCTATGTGCTGGCGCGTGCCGTCTCCTCCCTGCTGAACTTCTTCCTGAATCAGAAGATGGTCTTCCAGTCCAAGGAGAAAACCGGCAAGGCGCTGCTGCGCTATTATCTGCTTGCCATCCCCCAGCTGCTGGTGCAGATGGCGCTGACCAACGGCCTGTTTACCCTGCTCCATGTGGGGGCCAGCGCCAGCGGGCTGCGGACACTGTGGTATGTGATTGTCATGGTCGTCCTGTATTTCATCAGCTATACGATCCAGCAGCGCTGGGTCTTTGCATCACAAAATAAAACCACGAGGTAACCGAAATGAGTAAGAAAAAGCAAAGTAAATCCGGCGGCCTTTTGGGCCGCATCATCCGCCGCTTCTTCCTGCTGCTGTTCACCATCATCATTCTGCTGGTGGTCGGTCTGGCGCTGGTGATGAACCTGGTGTTCAACGGCCCCTCCCCCGCTGCCCGTGACGTGCTGACCATGTCCCTGCTGGAGCCCAGTGCAACCAAGTGGATTCCCGGTCTGTTCATGAGCCAGGAGCTGGTGGATCAGATTAAGAACAAGGGTGACAACGAAGCCCCTGTGGAGGATGTCAACCTGGACGACATTGTCATCATGGACTCCGCCTCCATGGCTGCCTCCGACGAGTGGGCCGCCTACCCTGACGGCATCCGCATCGAGGATTACGCCGGCAAGACCTTCAACGCCCACATCATGCTGATTCAGGACCCCAGCCGGGTTTACCTGGGTCTGTCCTCCTATGACGGCTTCTCCACCAGCAAGCCCGGCAAGCGTCTGAACGTCGCCATCGAAGACGAGGGCGCTTCCGCCGCCATCAACGCCGGTGCATTCAACGACGATGGCACCGCCGGCAGCCAGGTGGGCAGCGTGCCCGCCGGTCTGACCATTCACGGCGGTCAGGTGGTTTCCAACCAGTATAATGGCATGGTGCCCGAAAAGGGCTTCTGCGGCATCACCAACGAAAACAAACTGGTGGTTGCCGAGAGCATGACCGAGTCCCAGGCCATGGAAATGGGCATCCGGGACGGCTGCGAATTCGGACCCGTGCTGATTGTCAACGGCGTGCCCAACCAGCAGGTTTATTCCGGCAACTCCGGCTATAACCCCCGTACCGTGGTGGGTCAGCGGGCAGACGGCGTGATTATCTTCATCTGCGCCGATGGCCGTCAGGCCGGTTCCCTGGGCGCTACCTACAAGGATATGATTGACCTGCTCACCGCTTACGGCGCAGTCAACGCCTGCAACATGGACGGCGGCTCCTCCTCCGTCATGCTCTACCGGGACTACACCACCGGCGAGGTTCGCATGATCAACAGCTACTCCGTGCTCCAGTCCGAGCCCAGAAGAATGCCCAACTTCTGGATGGTCAGCCCCAAGCAGTAAGGGAGGTAGAAAAGAATGTATCAAGGTAAATTTGACGCAAAATCCCGGGGACAGCAAGCCCCCGAGCAGGCTCTGGATGAAATCATCCGG